>JAYEJY010000116.1:0-19966 GCA_034660795.1 Promethearchaeati archaeon
GCACTTGAAATAGTTGAATTAGAAGATTTTGCTCAACGCCCCATAGGTCACCTTTCAGGGGGACAACAACAAAAAGCGCTTCTTGCTCGAGCAATTGTCAATGAACCAGAAATTCTTTTCTTAGATGAACCGACTTCCTCTTTGGATGTTAAAGTTTCAAAAAATGTAATGGAAGTTATTCAAAAAATCCGTCAAAAAACTAAATCCACTATTGTTATGGCTACACATGACTTGAACTTTATCAAACAATCATGTACTCGTTCCTTATGTTTGTATAAAAGAATTATCTGGAAAGGTGACCCTGAGGAAGACGAATTTAATAAAGTCATAACCAAAGTTTTTCAAGCATAAAAATGGCTCTAAGGGAAAGCAGAGCGTAAAAATTCAAAAATATGTTTTGAAGAAATCTTTGATTCGCCTTTTTCCCTTGGCTGAAAGATATACCCAACTCTTCCAACTTTGGTCTCCTTTCTTGGGGAATGTTTCAAAAGTTCAAATAAGACTTTATATCCTTTCGGTCGAAAACCATCAGGATGTTCTTCAATGATTTTTTCTGTAAAAGTTGTTTTTCCACCAAAAAACCCACTCATAACGTCATCACATTTTGCAGAACGATGTATCCAAAGAGAAAATTTCCCAATAACACTTGCTCCCCAAGATATTAACCGACGTGAAAAAGGCCAATCGGGTATTTCCTCACGTTCACCAACCACGTAATGATAATCCTCTAATAATTTCACCGCTATTTCGCCTACTTTTTCAGGAGGGTGTTGTAAATCACAATCCATAACAATATAATAAGGTGTAATTGTTCTTTTTATAGCCTCTAAGACACTTATAGTTAACCCATGTACAGGTTCTTTTTCCCGATCCAATAATTGAAAACTCGGGTTCGTTTCATTATATTCTCGTACTTGTTCTCTGGTTCCATCTGTTGAACCATCATCAGCGACTATAAGATGAATATCTGGATATAGCTTGTCTAAGGTCTCCATTAGCATTCCTATATTTTCATTTTCATTAAAAGTTGGAGTAATAACTGTAAACTTTTCATACGTGAGATTTTCAGGAATAATAATTTCTTCCTTGGATTTTTCTTCAACCGTAAAAGTCCAAACCTCATTCCAAATATAATTCCAAACAACTGTTATGGTAAATGCAATGGCACTGGATAAAATAACTGCTGCTCTTTCGGATGTTATCTGCAAAAACCCAGTATTAAACGCAAAAGTTAGGACATATTTCAGAACTGCCCCCGAACCTCCGACAATGGCATATTTAAGAAATTGAGTAATGGTTTTTTCTGCTTGTGCTTCTTGAAAAGTCCAAAATTTGTTTAATAAGTAATTGGAGGTTGTAGCTGACGCAATCCCCATAGCGATGGCAATTAAATCTCGTATCTTAAAAGTCCAAATAAAAAATTCGTATAGATTAACAGCTAAAATTGGAATGTAATTATCAATTAGTAATTCTGTTAAAAAAACCGCAAGAAGATTAACTCCTAATCCTATTAATGATACTATGATGAATTTGATGAACCGCTTTTTAAAACCAGTTTTTAATCGATTAAGATACTCTTGGAAAAAATCTATAAAACGCTCTCTAAAATTTGTTTTAGAGCTAGAAGATCCTTTTGTGGTTTCCAATTCTTCACCCTTTTGATTGCTGTTATCATTTCTGGGATTTGTGGTATTCACTGTCTAAGAGAACTCCTCTATGGTTTAGCAGCTATTACAATAAAGCTCTTTTATAAGAAATTCTATTACTCATTATTAACCTTACCAAAGTACCGCCCAATTAGACTTCATGTGCTAAATTGAATAGTTCATTATACGCAACTAATTGTCTAGTAATAATCTGCTAAAAATAAATCCCTGTGCTAAAATAGTTTTCATGGGGAAAAAAGCGGTAATAAAACAAGAGATACACGATTATCGGATATGTTTATCCCGAGTTAATGAAGTTTATTAGCATTTTTTAAAAGGAAGTTACTTTCATTTTCCCTTCAAGGATAATAGAAGCTATGCCACCAATAGAGATTTCCCGAATAGAATCATTAATAATCGCCATTTCAACAAAAACATTTCCCTTTCGATTTTTTACTGTTTCTTGAACAAATTCAGTCATAAATTTCGAACCTGTTTGTTTCAGTAATTTATTCTCAAATAAATAAGCAGCTATTTCAATGTTACTTCTTCCAGTAATTTGATCTTCAATGTGATGTTGTTGAGTCATATCTTCAATCATTGGAGCAAAAATGCGTGTAGGAATCGCTTCATCTGATGATGTGGGATCAATATAACAGAGACAGATAAATTCAATATTATTATCTTGAGCAAGTTTGATAAACTTACTTGGATTAACTTGAACTTTAGTAAGTATCTCGGGACTTTTGACAGGTATAATAATACTCCAATCCGTCATCTTAACTGCGTGCATTAAGATGTCAGTCCGGATATCCTCGGAATCAATACCAAGTGATTGTGCAACCATAGCGGTATCATAATCGATTCTTCGAAATTCCGGTTTTTCTTCCCAGCTTACCATGACCATTATTTTCTGTAATTCTCTTCTTTGAGTTTGGATAATTAAGGGTAAGACATCATTTCTTGTTTGCACAGTAATAATGTTGGTAGTTCCTTTCTTCAAAATAATTTTCTTTTCCTTAATCATAACATAGGCGGCACCAAGTAAGCAATGATAATCGTACTCAATCGGTCCTTGATGATTAAAGACTTGAATTTTGAAATCTGATTTCCCGTCATCAGCTTCACTTAAGAAAACGCCTTTCTTTCTATTCATTTCCTTGATAACTGCGATTTTTTTCTCGTCAGATAAATTCTCCCCATATAAAACAACTAGAAGTGGATTTCCTTCAAAAGGTTTGGATGAAAAAACGTCAACTAATTTCACTTCGATTTCTTTTTTGGTTTGAACTTTTTGATAAGACATCCAATTATCTCCAACTAACTAAATATGCCTAAAGGGTAGTGATTCCTACATTTTTGTAACATTTATTTTTTATGATAGCAGAAAAATTACACATCAATAAGAAATATTTGAATATACCTTCTTATAAAAAATTCAAAAATGGGTTGTAAATTAAAGAAAAAAAACAAAAAATGAGAAAAAAGAGAGAAAATGTCTACTTCTCTCTATTCAACATAAGACATTTTTGCAATTGACTTACTTGGATTAAGTGTTTTACTGGCTTCTTTAAGATCTCCACGAAGCTCTTCTGGCATTCTTGTTGGAAGGCGGAAATTAGTTTCTTCATCTTGAGCATAGGCAAAAATGAACGTTAAGTAAGAAGTTTTCATTGGTCGGTTTATGAAAAAGGTTGGAACAAAAGCGAAAATCAAAGCTGGAATTATAGTAATAAGTAAACTACCAGCTAAGCTTAAGGAGGTAGCAGCGTATAATATTAGCCCAACGACAGTACCTGCAACACCATATATGAAGAAGGAAATCCATTGAACAATACCGATTGCCCGTTCAACACCTATTTCGCGAACAAGTACATCCATATAGTATCTTTTAATCAGATCAAAGCTTCTCTTCACGCCATCCTTAAATTCTCTCCCTTCAACGACAATAGCTGGAAGAGTAAAATAGGTCAAATATTTATAAATAAAGCCCATTATACTTGCGAGGATTCGTGCTAAAATTGCAAGAATTATTCCGACAATATTACCTTCCCTTGAAGAACGAGACGCAGCATTTCGTAATAATTGTTGAACCCAGCTTACAACTGCTGTTGCAACACCAAAAGCAAAAATACCGCCGAAATTTCCTCGAACATTCTTTAAACAGAAAGGCATATCAGGGTCACGTTTTCGATACCATTCATAGGCATATGTAGTATTAACAGCTTCAGCAGCGTAAAAAATTCCGTAATAAACAATTAATTGTAAGAGTGTTGCCAAAGAACCGAGAATGTATCCTAGATAGGGAACAGAACTATTTTGAAAAACAAGGGTGATTTCTGCAAAAATTGCGATCATATTTAAACCGCTAATTACTGAAACAATGCTAACAATGAGAGGGGCAACAATCATTCTTTTTTCAGCTAGGATAACTTGCCCGGTAAATTTCATGAAAGTACCTGCACGCTTTATTTTTTGGAAGTTGAATGCAAAGATGAATATCATAATTCCCGCTGGTATGAATGCGGTAAGAGCATACATTAACCCTACACCAGGAAAGAAAATAAGTGCCACTAAACCACCAATTATTCCACCAACAATAGTTAGGATACAACCAGCATAGACCAGTATATGTCCTAGTTTAGAAACAAGGTATAATAATAGCCAACCCACTAAAAAGCCACTAACAATAAGGCCAAGAACAATTAGTAGAATGACCCACCAATAATTTGCTAACGAAACTGTTCCAACTACTATAGCACTAAGAATAGTAGAAAAGAAATCCTTAACATCTGGACCATAGGTTGGATTCGTAAAGAGTAGAACCATACTTAAGATTCCGAACCCTAAAAAGATCACAGAAAGAATAACATAAATAGTAATTGCTTTTCTATTGGCTGGTTTCAATTCAATTTTTCCACCATGCGCATGAGACATTTTTTGTCACCTTAAATTTAGATTTATCTAAAACAAAATTATTCAGTAATCCCTTATCAATTTTCCTTATTATTATAGGATGAAACCTAATGATTTAATATATCCATGTAGAGTATTTTCTCCTAATGATTTCCTAAAGAGAGATTTACTGTTGACAGAGAATTTTACATCGACCAAGGAGAAACCAGTTGTTGTTCTCAAAGATCTCGCGAAAAACTATGGAAAAACAGTTGCATTGCAAAAGGTTACTTTTAATGTGTATCAAGGCGAGATATTTGGTTTATTGGGTCAAAATGGAGCAGGTAAAACAACCACCTTACGTGTTTTAAAAGCGATGATTAAACCAACTCTAGGTTCTGCATTCGTTTTAGAAAAGGATGTTATGAACGATAAAAAATGGGTGAAACAACACACAGGTTATCTACCTGAGGAAGGGAGCCTTCTATCACGTTTAACACCCCTAGAATTATGTGAATATATAGGAGGTCTTTTTGGATTGTCTGTTGAAAATAGTCGTCAACGAGCCATGTATTTCCTCGAGATTTTTGACCTTCTTAAGAAGAAGGATGCCTTAATTGAAGAACTCTCCCGGGGAATGAAGCAAAAACTTTCTATTATTTGTTCCATTATTCATGATCCTGAAATAGTTCTTATGGATGAACCTTTAGCAAGTCTTGATCCAAGCGCTGCTCGGATGGTTAAGGATTTCATTCGATACCTTGCAAAAGAAAAAGGAAAAACAATCATAATTTCTTCCCATCGGTTAGGATTAGTTGAAGATGTTTGTGATCGGGTAGCAATCCTTTTTGAAGGAAAAATTCTTGCGATAGACTCACCTAAAGGAATTATTGAAGAGACTCAAACGACAAATTTAGAAGAAGCATATTTAGCATTAATTCCGGGTTACGAACAACCTATGATGACTACAAATGGATCTCTCGTTGAAGGAGCAGAAGAGAGGGCTATTACAGCTGATTTAGAAGAGCCTGAGTCTCAGCACCACACACTAAAAAATCAAACAAATGAATCAAGGCAGGAATGATAAAGATTGTCTGAAGTGGAAACCAGTACGCCAAAATGGTGCCATGTATTCAAAGCAGATTTAAAGATACGTGTTTCCCGTTTCCGTTTTCTCGGAAAATTCCGTTATGCTTTACCTTTTCTTCCACTCGTATTATTTTTAGTACAATTTGCTATTGTCTTTATCTATCCTATTAACACCAATTCTTTTCTATCCGTAGAATTAGCTTCTCTTTTGAAAGAAGCCATTTTTCAGATAAATGCTGTTTTTATTGGGGTTGTTATCCTCATTAGTTTTAATTCCAGCCTCAATTATTTTGCATCTTATACTGAACCTGCTGAACTGGAAATAATAAGTTCCTCACCTATTAGTACGAGAAGTTACTTAGTTGGTAAATATATTACGAGTATGATTAATAACTTCATTCTCATACCGGTTATAATGTTGGGACAACTTGAACTAGCTCGATTAGCTGGGCTTACGCTACATTGGTTATATTTTCTCATTTATTTAATTGCTATTACTATCCTTGTTTTTTCATTGAGTTGGATAGCTATAACTATTGCCCCTCGAGCAGTACATCGGTTGAAAAGCACTAACAACAATCAACGACAAAATAACCGAATTATTCCACTATGGGTTGGCCTTTTAGTATTAATACAATTTGTGGCTCCTTTTATCTGTGGTACCTTCTTATCTAAGGAACTTTTTAGAAAAATATTTATTTTTATTCCTCATGGATGGTTTGCTGAAACAGCTACTTACATGTTTGAAGCTGAGACAATCCAATTATCGCCTATTCTTTTTGGTTTAGGTGCAATCATATTTAGTCTTATTTTTGTAGTCATTTCCTTTTTTACAACAAATTTTAACCTGAATTTAGAAGATTATGAAAAAATAACACACAAAACAAAAACAGATGTATCTTTACCCCGTCTTCTCCCACTATTCGAAAAAATTCCACTACCATACAAATATTCAGCAAAAGCATTCTATTTAGATAATTATCGTAAGCGTTCGTTTGACTGGATTATGGATATCTTCTACTTTCTGGCTTTTGTGGGAATAATTGTAGCAAGATTTGTTTTTCCCTATTATAATTGGTCATTAATTTTCATTTATGCTGCTTTCTTTTTTTCAATTTTTAAAAATAGTGTCGCTGCAATGGATGGCATGCAATTACTATTTGGTGCGAAAAACACCTTCCTTTTAGCACAATCAGCTCCGAATGGTATTAGAAAAATGCTTGCTGGTAAGTTTATCCAGTCATTGTTATCGAATCTAAAGACCATTATCCCTGCTGGAATAATTGTAATCGTTTTTGTTGATAATAAATTACTCGCAACATTATTTGCATTTGTGTTTTTAGCAGCGACTTTTAATGGACTGGCTGTTGGCTTATTTGGTTTATCAATTGCCCCCTTTTTTGAGACATCAGACATAACCTCTAATCCAATACGGGGTTTCCAATTAATGATCCCCCTAAATGTAAATATTACCTTGGGAGCAGGAGTTCTAGGAGTGGCTATACCCTTTTTATGGGAGACGGTAGCATGGTTAGTTCCCCTTATAGCCTTAGTCTATCTTATTATAGGTGGCATTATAGCCTTTCTATTTGCTGAAAAATTACTAAAAAGATTTGAAACGTAAAATAACCATTTTACCTGCAATATTTGCAAGTATGCTTATAAAAGAACAATGATATGATTTTCTTAGTAAGACTTTAAAAAAAAGACTCACACAAGTTAAAAAGAAACCTTGAAAAAGAATGAAAATAAAATGGAAGTACTTCCACAAAAAATAAATGGTGATCAGAATGACATTAAAAGTTCGTAATAGTTTAACAAAAAAAATGGAGACATTTAAGCCAATAGAACCAGGGAAAGTACACATGTATACCTGTGGCCCAACAGTTTATGATACGCCACACATTGGAAATTATCGAACATTTTTCATGAGTGATATGGTACGACGATACCTAGAATACAAAGGATATGATGTTTTACATGTTATGAATATAACAGATATTGATGATAAAACAATACGAGATTCTGCAAAAGAAGATGTTGATCTTCAAACATTTACTAAAAAATATACTGAAATCTTTTTCGAGGGGATAGATTGGTTAGGCATTAAACGAGCACATGTGTATCCACGCGCCACAAATCATATTCAAGAGATGATTGATTTTGTAAAAAAATTAGTGGATAAAGGTTATGCTTACGAAGCAGAAGATGGGGTTTATTTCAATATTAGAAAATTTAAGAAATATGGGGAATTAACTAATATTGATCTTGAAAATTTGAAAACAGGGGAACGAGCTAAAGCTGATGAGTACGATAAAGAAAATGTCCAAGATTTTGTTCTCTGGAAGAAAAGTACACCTGAGGAAATAGAACGAGAAATCTATTATGAAAGCCCATGGGGAAAAGGACGACCGGGTTGGCATCTAGAATGTTCTGTAATGTCTATGAAATATCTAGGTAAATCATTTGATATTCACACTGGTGCCGTTGATCTTAAATTTCCCCACCACACAAATGAAATAGCGCAATCAGAGGCGGTTACCGGGAAACCGTTTGTTCATTATTGGCTCCATGGAGAATTCTTGAATATTAAGAAAGAGAAAATGTCAAAATCGCTAGGAAATATCACCACGCTTCATGACTTAATGGATGACTACTCACCAGATATTATTCGATATTTTTTCCTTTCAACACGGTATGATGCCATTCTAGTTTTCACACCGGAAAAACTCTCAAGCGCAAAAAATAGTGTTGAACGATTAAAAAATACTTATGAACATGCCCTCTTACAGCTTCAAAATTTAACGCAGAAATCACCTTGGCGAAAAAGTGAAAAAACTTTATTGAAGGAATCATCGAAAACACGAAAAGATTTTGAGAAAGCAATGGATGCGAATTTCAATACGCCTAAAGCATTAAAAGCAATACATGAACTATCAACAGCTATTAATAAATACCTTCAAAATGAAACCATTAATGATGGTGTTTTATTAGACGCTTTTACAAAATATAAGGATTTAACAGGAACATTTGGTTTATTTGAAAATATAGAACAAACACAAAAAGCAGTAATTAGGGAGGAACTCTCAGGCAAATTAATATCCTTATTAATTGACTTACGAACAGAAGCACGAGACAAGAAGGATTACAAAACAGCTGACTATATTAGAGATCAATTAGCTGATTTAGGTATTATTTTAGAAGATACTGGCGACACGACAACCTGGAAATTAACATCATAAGTTAACTCATTTGATTCTTTTTTATTCGTTTTTTCTGCTTTTAACGTATTTTTGAAGAAAGGAAACAAACTATTTTTAAAGATGATAGGAAAATTTCAAAAATAGAAAGAAACCTCAAAAGGCTAAAAACAATAATATTATATAAGAAATCTACCTTTTGATTTGAGGGAAGTGCAAAAAAGATATGTCTAATAGTTCAAGTATAACTCTAAAAGTTGCGGAAGCACGTCCACGTGATATTGGTCGGCAAAAAGTTCGCATTGATGGGTTATCCATGCGTCAAATCAACGTAACAACTGGTGACGTCGTGGAAATCAAAGGAAAAAAAACAACCGCAGCGATTGCCTGGCCTGCTTATCCTGAAGATCAAAATGCCGGCTTAATCCGAATGGATAAATTATCCCGAAAAAACGCAAATATAGGTTTGTCAGAAAAAGTCACTATAACAAAAGCAGACGCGAAAAACGCTAAAACAGTTACCCTTGCACCCTTTCAAACACCCGTTTCAATTGATTATAGTTTTGAAAATTTTGTTAAAAGAAAATTACTAGGGTATCCTTTAACCGAAGGAGATATGGTATTAATCCCCATTTTAGGAAAATCATTACCCTTTACTGTTACCGCCCTTAAACCAGAAGGGATTATTAGAATAACTGAGGATACAGAACTCAAAGTTATTGAAAAACCGTTGAAAGTCTCGGAAGAAGAATTACCACGAACATCATATGATGATATCGGGGGCTTAGGCGAACAAATCCGTCGTATAAGAGAAATGGTAGAATTGCCTATGAAACATCCAGAATTATTCCAAAAATTGGCTATTGATCCACCCAAGGGTGTTTTGTTGCATGGTCCACCAGGATGTGGTAAAACATTAATTGCTAAAGCAGTTGCTAATGAGAGCGCGGCTAATTTCATCGTAATTAACGGTCCGGAAATTATGTCAAAATTTTATGGAGAATCAGAACAAAGATTACGACAAATTTTCAAAGATGCAAGCTCAAAAGCACCTACAATTATTTTCATAGATGAACTGGATGCTATAGCGAGTAAACGAGAAGATGTAACAGGTGAAGTTGAACGTCGAGTTGTTGCGCAGCTTCTAGCTCTAATGGATGGTATGGTTTCCCGAGGTGAAGTAATGGTTATCGGGGTAACCAATAGACCAAATGCTATTGACCCAGCTCTTAGAAGACCAGGGAGATTTGATCGGGAAATAGAAATAGGTGTTCCAGATAGAGATGGGAGAAGAGAAATTTTGCTAATCCATTCCAGAGGAATGCCTTTAACACAAGAAGTAGATTTAGATTATATTGCGGAAAAAACACATGGCTATGTTGGTGCTGATTTACAAGCATTATGCCGAGAATCAGCCATGAAATCCTTACGACGCTTTTTACCGGATATTGAATTTGCCGATAAAGTTGTGACACCTGATTTATTAGATAAATTAGAAGTCACACCCGAAGATATTGAAGCCGCTATGAAAGAGATTCAACCATCGGCGATAAGAGAAGTTTTCACAGAGATTCCTAATATCCGTTGGACCGATGTTGGTGGTCTAGAAAATCAAGTGAGAGAATTACGGGAAGCAGTGGAATGGCCTTTGAAATTTAAAGAATCATTTCTACGTATGGGTATTTCCCCCCCAAGAGGATTGTTACTATTTGGTCCGCCTGGATGTGGAAAAACCCTCTTAGCAAAAGCGGTGGCAACAGAAAGTGAGGTCAATTTTATCAGCATAAAAGGACCAGAAGTTTTAAGCAAATGGGTTGGTGAATCTGAAAAAGCTGTTCGTGAAATTTTTAGAAAAGCTAAGATGTCAGCCCCTACAATTGTGTTCTTTGATGAGATTGACGCGCTTGCTCCTAAACGCGGAAGCGGTTATGGCGATTCGGGTACCACAGAACGTGTAATTAGTCAATTATTAACAGAAATCGACAGTTTAGAATTATATAAACAAGTTGTTATTATAGCAGCAACAAATAGACCCGATATTGTAGACAGTGCCTTATTACGACCTGGTCGTTTTGACCGGTTCATACTAGTGTCTCCACCAGATGAAAAATCGCGCTTGAAAATATTAAAAATCTTCACAAAAGAGATGCCATTAGCAGATAATGTTGATTTAAAAGACTTAGCAAAATCGGTGAATGGTTATTCAGGTGCAGATATCGAAGCCCTATGCCGTGAAGCAGCGATGCTTGCATTACGTGATGATATGAATACTGAAAATGTTAAGATGAAGTATTTCAACGAAGCCATGAAGAAAGTACATCCATCTATTACTCCAGAAATGATGGATTTCTATCAAAAAGCAGCAGAGCGATTCAAACGTGCAAGAGTTGAAGTCTCTCAATTTACACCTACAATCTAATAATACTTTATCCTTTTTTTTCCATTTTTTTCTTATTAAAACTTTTTTTCTATCTTTCCAGATTTAGCGGAAGAAAGAAATCTTAAAGGTTAGGTATTTGAAAGAAGGATAAGTTAGCAAAAAGTAATCATCTATCAATAATTTTTTAAAAGAATAACAATACTACGATAACTAGAAACAGCTTTTTTTGGGTAAATTATTCCCATAAGGAGTCTTTTTTGAAATGTCAGATAAACGAGCTATTTGGAAAACAATGCCTCTTACTTCGGCGGTTCTATTAGCCATAGAAAAACGACAAGGGGTAATCTTAGACGACGAATTACTTAATATTTTATCTTTGGAATTTGGCGATGTTTCAAAAGCGGAAATAAATGATGTTTTAATGGAACTGGAAATACGTGGGATAGTCCATGTTTCGTATATCACAAAGACAAAACGTCGTATTGAATTGATCGCTGAAGATAAAGCATACATGGCTGTCGGAGAAGATTAATTATAAAGAAAAAATAAGAAAAAAAGGCTTGATTAAAAGCCTGTCTGATTTATCATTATTATTTACATTTACGCACCGCTGCGTTCACGTTCAATTTTCTTCCGTAATTCCTCGATATCCTCTTCAATTTCTTCTTCAGGTTCTGTTTTAGTTGGTTGTTTTCTAGGAGTGCCCTCAGCAACATCAGGTAATTCTTCTACTTGTCCTAAGGAAAGCTCCATTTCTAATTCTTGCATTTCTTGATCTATCATATCTTCCATGTCGAGGTCTAATTCCGTTTCAGAGAAAGAAGTGTCAGCTAATGCTTCAGAGCCAAAAGCTACTTTTTCCATTGATGATTGCATTTCAAACATTGCCCGCTCAGTATCTGCAGGGCTGACATCTTGGAGTGTATCCTCAATGACATCGACACCGTCTTTAATAGCCTTCGTTGTCTCAGCAACGTCTTTGGCTTCGGAAATGGATTCAATCATACCTTGTAAATTCAGAATTTTATTTTGAGTTTCATTTAATTTCTTTAAATATAATTGCCGACGCATAAGTGCTTGTTTAGCACCTGCTTTATTACCCGTTTTCATCATATCTCGAGCAATACTTTTTTGTTCATCTGCTTGTTGACTTAAACGCCGGGATTGGAGCGTGTATTTATTTATTACCCTTCTAATTTTTGCAATACTTTCTGTGTCCTTAGGTTTGTCCTTACCAAATAACCAATTTTTTATTTTCGGCATAATCATTACCTTTGTTAACAATTTATGTTTATCAAACTTTTTTCTTTTTGGTTAAGTTTATTTTTTACATTCAATATTTTTAATATTCCGTTATAACAAATCTTGCATTTATTCGGTCATATTGCTTAATATGAATGCTAACCATACAAGGGATTATTGTTCAATAACCTTATTTAATCCTTCTAAATCGGTTATTAATCAGTTTAAAATAGAAAAATACTAACTCTAGTTTTTCATATATACCGCTTTTTTTGGTATTCGAGATCTTCTTCGTATAAATTCAAAAGAATCTCTAATTGGGGGTCATCAATTCTTGCAAGCTCAATAAATCGAATTGAAGAAACAATTGCTTGTTGTATTGGCTTAAATTCTTCTATATCCTCGGAATCATATATTTCGAATAGCTTTTGCAGTCGCATCTCAAAATCATCTGCAGTAAGCGATTGATCTAATATAAGTTGAAAAAGTTGCTTACACCTTTTAGTAAACTCTTGATATTTCTGTTTACCCGCCATAGTTAAGCCAATTGTTGCTGGTTCAAGAATTGTTTGAATCCAGATTGATGTGATTTTGTCACGATGCGTTATGGGTTCCTCTAGTTCTGTTTGGAGTTTTTTGAGGAGTTGTTGATATGTCGATAAATTATGATCGGGTAAAAGATATTCTTCTGCAATAATAGAAAAATTATCAATCCCTTGTTTTTGAGCAAAAGACCCTATACTTCTAATAATACTTGAAACTAATAGGGCACTCTCTTCTGGCAGGTGATAATTTTGTTGCAAAAGTAGTTGCACTTTATTCTCAGCTTCTTCAGGTGAGATATTCTCTTGAAGTAATTGTATTATTACTCGTTTGATTGCTTCCAGAGCTGGCTTAACATCATTTAATGACTTTAAGGAAAACATCAAAACAGGACTAAATGTTTTGATTACAAAATCGTCCACAAATTGCATTAATATTTGTTGATTAATTAATTTCGTAATGCTGGATAATATGGCTTGTTCATTCTTCTTTGAGAGTAAATCTTCTTGGAAACTTTTCGAGAAATCAATCAAAAGTCCAATGATAAAATCACCAATAATATCTTTATCTCCTAAATACTGTGTAATATTTTGTATTATTTGTTTCTTCGTTCGTGAAGATACTTTTTCTATTTGTAAGATATTGAAAAATTGCTTTTGTATTTCACTTTTTATGTGCGAATAATCTTCCTGATTCTTAGGGATGATAAGCGGTTGAATAATGGACCAAATTACTCTATCAAAAAGTTTCTGAATAATTGCTTTATGTGTTGTGATAAATTTTTTGTATTTCAGATTTTCTTTTTGATTCATGATATCACCCATAAGCTCCATTATTATAAATCAAAGATTTTATCATACTTACTTTTTCTGAAACGTTCTTTAGCAACGATAAGGTAGGAAAGAGCTACTTTATCTTCTACTAGAGCATATGCAATTCCTAAACTTGCACTATCAAGTCTCATAAGGATTATAGCAGTATTTTCGTCAGAGAGGATTTTACTGATCTCCCAACCGATAGTTTCTAGCTCAGAAACGATGTTTGACAATATATCTTCAAGAGCTCCCTCCCGGAAACCCGATTGCTGATGTAGATCAAATCGTGTGGATTTTGACCCATTATAGAGGAAGTCATTTTGCCCGTACTCAAGTTTACGTTCTAGTATACTATGGATCATCTGTTTCGGGAATTTTGAAGGAGTTGGAATAGGAAAGTCGCCCTTTTTAATTGGTTTCTTTTTACGTTTCTTACTTGGATGAGCTTCAATTGGTGTTTTCTCAATCTCTGGGGTTTCATCTTTTTGAGGAAGGGGTTCGGGGATAGTTGATTCAGAAAGCTCTACACTCTCTTCTTTGGCAGGTGTTTCAATGATTACATCACGCTCAGTTATTTGTGGAACTGTGGGATGTTTATGGTTTTTCATTTTTTGTCTTAAGGATTTAGGAACTGCTTCCCGACCAGCATGAAGCGTATAGCGAGGTCGTACTTTTACCACAAGGCTCCGATTTTGTGTTCTTTGATCGGAAAGTAAACCAATACCTGTTGGCATGCTTCGGATGAAATCCGCTTCTTCAAAACTATCAGGAACAGAAGAGGGAACCCGTTTTAAGAAAGCTTTAATATCATCATCGAAAGTCAAGAGATGAGTAATCATTAAGTCAATTTGACTCATAATGTCTTTGTGCATTGCTGATGGTTGTTGTGTCACTAATACCAATGCACAACCAGGCTTACGTCCTTGTTTGGCATATTCAATTAAGGAATCTGATGCAGCGGTTTTTTTAGTACTCGGAACAAGAACGTGGGCTTCATCAATAAGAAGCCATGTTACAGGAATATCTTCTTCCTCCGTTTCTTGCCCAGATTTTTCGAAAGATTCTCCTCGTGAACTTCTTATTCTGGCTTCTAGAATTTTCCGAGAAATAATACCGACTAAAAGTGCACGTAAACTATCACCAATCCTGGGGTTACTAATGTCTAATACTGAAATTTTATTAGGCGAGGAAAGACGACTCAACGGTGTACCTTCGCCAGAAAATATTCCCCAACCTTTAGCAGCTTCCATACGTGAGCGAATAGCTCTGATTGAATTAGAACGATAAGAATTGGTAATAGCTGGATCATCTAATGCATCAATAATATCATCAATCGAGTATTCATCACTTTCTTCCTGCACAATTTTTAGAGCTTTTTCTAAAACAGTACCTCTAACTTCATATCGCCCAATATCAAAAGTATTACACCAATCCTCAATATGCAGATCGGATGGTTTTATAGCAAAGGGAGAATCAATTGTTGGGTCAGAAAAATCATCATAAATACCAACGGGGGTGAAGACTTCTATGTTATCCAAATCTTCCGCTCGTAAACCCCATTGCTCTAATAACAATTTTTCATTCTGGTCAGTGTTAGCTGTTTTTAACGCCCAAAAAATCTCTATAGGATCAATAAGAATAACGCCTACCCCTAAATCAGCCTTAGCGAGTTCCTCAGCAATAACACCTAAGGAATAACTTTTCCCCGAACCTCTATGGCCGGAGATAAATACAACATGGGGAAAAACAGCATCAACTAACACTTTTCGCCCATATAAATCATGTTTACCCTTTTCTGAAACTCTTCCTAAATAGATTGTTCCTTCACAACCAATTTTGTTAATAGTTGATTTTCCACGCCCTAAAACAATAGCATCATTTGTTGGTGCTTTGCGTGCTTCAATAGGAATATTAACTTCAGGTGCAAAATCAAGGGCTGTACTAACTTCATCAATATTGCGTTCAATATTTTCTAAAACATTTTCATTTCGCATATAGCCTAGTGTGAATAGTAAATCAAAAGGTTCATCGCAAGAGTGAATTTCTTCCGCAATTTCTTTCCGGGCAGCAAAATTCCGCGGACCAAAATCTGGGTCATAAAGAGATTCAATCCAGATAATCTTATCCAAATAAGCTGCTGGATTTTCATCAATCCCTACCTGTTTTGCGATTTCCAAAATCGTACTTGGAAGTTCAAATTCTCGATTAGTCATAATATAGGCAGAAGTATAAGGCCAGAGACGTTCCTCAATAGGAAGAGATTCTATTATGTCATAAATTTGATCTTCAAGTTCATCTTTTTCCATCTTAACATTGTAACCGAGGAGTAAAGCACAAATTCGATCATCTGGGTCACTCCAATTATCACTTAATTTGATGATTCGATTTATTTGGTTCTCGTCTATATTGAGGGATTGTTGTTTATAGAGAAAATAGAGTAACTTGAGCTCTCTCGCATTAGGATTATAGCTCTCCTTAGTTAAAATATCACTAAATATTTCTTTTCCAATTTTTTTTGCCTTTGAAAGATATTCATTGTTGTCTGTAATCTCATATGCAAGCATATTAGCTCTTGCAACTAACGCCCGTTCATGAGGATCAATAAGAGAATTATTTAAATCCTCTAACCTATCCAAAACAGTTGAAAGATAATGGCAAGGCGAACGACCTATTTCATATTTCATGTTAATTTGCACCAAAATTTCTACTTGTATTTTTGTTATTTATCTTCTTGTTAATCACTTATTAGAAGATTTGGAAATAAACTTATTAAAAAAATTCCTTGAGAAGTATTTGGTTCTCGATTTTTTGATTATTTTTGTCAAAAACACAAATATTAAAACAACGGTTTTCTACCCTTTATGATAGAAAAAAATTGATTGCTTAACTACTGAAATGATAGGAAAAAACCCAGGCGGAATTAAGGATGATGGTGTAATTGGTAGGACAAATAATCGTTTCCCGAGAAGATAGTACTAGTTTTTTCTCTATCGGTTCGGTAAAAGATGATGCCTCATTGGTTTCTGCATTGGGTGGTGCTTTAACCAATTTTGCTATCGAAATGGGCCTTTCTGATACACGGACATCAAATGCAAATTATTCAAAATTTCAGAATGGAGTGCTTATTTCTAAACAATTATCCATCTCTGACCATTCACCATCCCTTTTAATAGCTGTAAAGGATTTAGGAGACCTTGAACAATATCATTATTTATTTCTGATTGAGTATGGCTCTGTATTAGCTGAGACAATCATTAAATCATTTGAAAGAATGTATGACAGTCAAGGGGCGATTCCTCATCTTCAAGAGATCAGGAAATATGTTCCACAAATAGCGCATCAATTGTTTAAGTATTCTCCTAGCACTTGTCGAGAATTTGCTGAAAAATCTAAAGTAAGAGCAAAAAAACTATTGGAGACTATTTGGGAAGAACAAAATGACAAAAGCCAATATGACTTTCCTTTCAGAAATAAACTCTATCATCCTACAAAAATTGATGAACTATTTCACGCATTTGTTAAATATTATTATCTTGAGGGGTTATTTACTGACGCTCTTTTCCCCTTAGTTTTTGCAGAAACAAGCTCTTATCAACAAAGCGAGGATTATTTGAAATCCTTTTTTACTAAACAAGCACAGCAATCAAAAGCAGATATTAATTCTGCTATAAAAAAAATTGTAAATCAACTACGAGTCATGTCACAATCACGTAGTAGGCGTGGCAAAGAAGAAGTAGAAAGTGTCGATTTAATTAATGCAGACATATTATTTGAGAAAATATCAGTAGCAGAATTAGAAGATATAAAAAATGTAAGTCAGCAATTATTAAATGATTTATTCGAAACTCTTCTGCAAAGACTCTACCAAAATTATCCTCTGAAATTCATAGCTGCTGGAATGAATACTCCCATTGATAAGTCCTATATAAAAAAAGTGTTTCTACAAACCATTAACTCCTTCTTGGAAGAGACTTTTTCCGAAACGGAAAGATTAGCAAAAGATGTAGCAAAAATCTTGCGACGCGTGGTTTCTGATTACAATCCTGAGCAAGTATTGAAACGACGGGAACAAATTCTTCAAGAAGTCCAAAGAAATTATTTGAAAAGCTTAAAGAAAGATGATCCTTTCCTTTTCCTAGCAGATGCGAAATTAACCAGACTAACTAAAATTTCTGCAAAATTTGCAGCTAAAGCGTTTGACCAATTTCAAACAGCACATGATGAAGCTATGGTATGGTGGTATATCCTAAACCAACTCACAATATATAAAAAGACATTAAAGACAACCACGATGATAGATCTAACACGTCTCCATTTCTTACAAATTCTTGCTAGAAATTACCAATTCAGGAATATACCAACAATTGTTTACGATGTGTTTCGAGCAAATATAAGAGAGCTGGTCTTAAGTAAAAGAGCCAAAGACCCTGTAAAGCATCTGGTTACACGTATGATAAATATGCTAACGGCGGAACAACATTTTTCCATACCAACAAATACTAAAAGAATTGTCCTTGAGCGGTTAACAAAAGAAGCTAAAGGTAGACCAACATTTGAGAATATAGAAGCACTGGGACATTTTACCAAGGCATTCAAACAAGCGCTTGAACAAACTATTGTTTATCTCTTGGGAAGATTATTCGGATCCAAAAAGCATATACAACCACCAAAGAAATTGGTGGAAGCGGTACAATCAATCATTAAGTATAGTCAATGCCTGTTTTCATTAGGGAATATCTTCCAAGCGCTTCTAGAACAACCACAAGCAAAAGAATTACTCCAAAAGAAACACCAAAATTATTTGAAAAAAACAATAAAGATGTCTTCTTTTTTCCCACCGCCAGTTGAATTAGCAAGAATTGCGTATGAGCATATGTGGATTATTGATCAAGAAAAAATTACAACGATCTCTCCAAAACTGAGAAAACAAATAGTAAATAATCCGAGAAAATCCCCTCGTAAGGATATAAGTAATATATCGGATAAAGAATTACTTAAGAAAAAAATTGCACTATCACAATATCAATTACAGGGTAGCCTATCAAAAATCCTTAAAGATCCATTTATTATCGTCGAATTATTAGTACTTTTTGGAGAAGAATATTATCAAGACCAGCAAGATAAATTAAAACAACATTATGAAGTTCTAGCTCAAAAAGCTGAGAAAATTCCTGATAAAAAGAAACAACAAATCAACCGGGAAATAAAACAAGTGAAACATCTTTTGAAAGTGTTCCATCGTTTTATTGCTGGTGGGAATTTCTTCACGAGGCTTTTTAGCTCAAACAAGCGATTAGAAAATGTCTTAAAGAATCAATCCGTAAATATCTTTTCTGGATTGAAGAGTTACCCCTCCTCCCTAAAAATTAATTCTCAAAAAGAGAAAATATTTGGAAAGAAAATAGTCTTGGATATTGACCCAATGATAGGTAGTTTTGAGAAATTATTGGAAGTCTATAGCTCCATCTGGGTTAAAGATAGTGAATTTACGAGAAATCTGAAAGAACAAATCTTGTGGCAGGTCTTAGATCAATCTTCAAGAAAACAACGCCCCTTGGAACGAGAAATAATTGAAAATTTGCATAAAGCTGCAAGCAAAGGAGGAAGAGGTGACCAAGAAACAGTTGTCAGAAAAACGATTGAACAAGCTGTGTCATTAAAAGTAAATAGTGCAATTCGCCAAGCTATATCAGCTCTATTCATACCTTTGAAAGAAGATATTTTGGTTTTATATAATCAAAAAGAAAAATACCATTTTATGCGAATTTTTGAATTGCCCTTTCAAAGCGATTTGTCCCTAAATTCTTATGAAATGTGTGAAGCATTAACTATTGTACAAAAGGGTGAAAAGAAAACGGAATTGCAGTTAAACTTAACAGAATTATTGCCAGACATAACAACTAGGAGTACTTCCACCCAATCTCTTCGAACATATCTCCGAGATGGGGTTTTATCCTTTTTACGTCAAACAACCTTTAAGGCAATCTCTATGTTAAGTGAATTAACTGAGAAATATATCGGAGAACAAACCGCTGATAAGCTATACAAACACAGTCAAATTTTGGAACAATTATTCTTAGAATCAATCGATGAAAGTTAAGGTACTAGCTCTTTTTTTCTTAGCTCATCACAGAAATAGCAATATTTACATTCTTT
>JAYEJY010000117.1:0-3965 GCA_034660795.1 Promethearchaeati archaeon
AGATCTAAATAAAAAAAGAAAGTTATTACAATAAACGAAAAAGGAATCCAAGCTATAATCAAACCAATTTCGGAAATACTAAATCCTCCTATACTATAGGATAATAGACATAGAAAAAAAAACAGTAAAGCTGATGCGACATAAATTATTGCTATATATTCTATACTAATATCAAATAAGGAATCAGTCTGGTTAAGAAAGAACTTTGCTAAGAGCTTCAATTTTTTCCGTCTTCCCATTAAGTCTATTAGTATATTCACCTTATATGGTATAAATTTCGTAATATGCTTTCGACTATCCCTATTAATTAAGCTTACATTATAACTATTTATTAATTATTTTTTATCAAACGAATTTTCGTTGGAGAAAAAATTTCAAAATGAGCATCTGGTAATAATGAACCTATAGCTGGGATAAGCCCCTTTGCGGTAGTATTGAATTTACACGTGATAATAGCTTCCATCCAACCTAATGAATCTAAGGCTATAATATCCTGTAGGTGCCTGCTTCGTTTTAATGCTTCTCTTATCTCAGTTTCGTAGGCTCCAATAATTACCAGCTTCTCAAGACTTTCTTCAATCCAAGTATTAAATTCATCAATTTGATTTTCAGAAAGTTTCGCTGTAATTTTCTTCAAGCCAACACTTACTTCTTCTATAGTAATCTCCAATGGAAAATTATCAATTAAAGCATATAAATCGATTATCTTCTTTACAGATACTTTTTGACCTTGAAATAGTTGTTCCCGTAAAGTATAGAGCGGAAGCAAAGCATCCACTTCATATGGGTCTTTAATTCCAATATCGACAAATATCCCAAACCCAACACTCCCGCTTGAGCAAACATATCCTTGGAGAGTGTCGCCTTTTTGGAGTTCATCTAATTTTTTACTTTCACCAAAAAGTTCTTTTAAATAATTATAAGCGACTTCTTCCTCTTCACCTTCCATTGTTATTGTAATGAAACCTTCATTATCAAGAATAATTGATTGTAATTGAACATTAAGATCTTTAATTTCATTCATAATGGTTGATTTAATATCATCAAATATTTGAGATTTATTCTGATAGATTTTAGTTAATAAACGAAGTTTTTTCATTTTAACCACAATTTGAATTATCAAAAAAAAGAGAAAGAATATATTAGAAATAAGAGTTATTTAGATCCTTGTGATTCTTTTACCGTACCCTCTAAAGGAGGTAACGTTTTTCGAGCTTCGGGGACTACATTTGAATTTTCCACTTCTTCATCTAAATCATCTAAATTAATTCCAGATTTCTCTAATGATTCTCTTAGTTCTTCTACTTTTTCTGAAAGTTTCTCTATAATCTCAGAATTGTCAAAAGCACGCAATTCACCATTACATTCTGGACAGCGGAAATTATTTTCCATAGCCTCATCAAAAACATATCTTGGGCAGTAATCTTGGTCACATTTAAAGAAGTGATGATTTTTTTCATATTCGAGACGGGCTTTTAATTTCTTAAAAACCATTTTCTTACGTTTAATTACCAATTGTTTTACTCGGTTTGGTTTCAAACGCCAAAAGTATATGAACCATCCTGTACTTTTATCACGAATCCTTCTGAATTCAGCTAAACGAGCATCATATAAGCGATATAAAATTTTCCTAACAGCATTAAGTTTCATTTCAGCACTAGCTGCAATTGCTTCATCTGTGGTTTCTTCTTTGGGATCTAATAGAGATGCTACAATAACAGCTTCATCTCCTCCTATTTCCCTAACAACTGATTCGAGAAGATTATAATCGGCATCTTGGGTAGACATTATAAAATTTATTTCCTCCAGTATCTACATTATGCTTCCTACTATTAGCAGAATGCCCTAATGGAACATTCAAGTGGGTAATAAACCTTAGGTACTATAAGATAAACTTTTTACACAATATATATTATAGGTACAATAGTATTTTATCTTTTCTTTTGTGGAGCTATAATTTAGGTGTTTTAAAAGGTTTTATACACACTCCATTTATTTTTTAAAAAGTTTATTTTAGTAATGAGGCTATTAATAAAGGCAATGCAATTGTTGCATCAGAAATTATGTTCGCTGTTTTTGCTTGTTTATCTACTTTCCCCCATGATACCGCTTCGCTAATTGATGCTCCACTAACACCACCATGTTCTGGTCTATCCATTGTAATCTGCACAGCATAGCTTAACGCTTTACCAGCCACTTGAGCAGCTAAAGCTAAAAAGTGTTTTGGGACCCCACCACCTATTATTAATGCTCCAACCTTTGTTGTATCGTCATCAGATTTCCAAGTATGGTCCAATAAATCTTGTTGATCTAAGGCAGGATTAACTTTTAATTGGTGTAAATTGGAAAACATCCAAACTTGAAAACCCAAGATACTATCAGGTAATGAAGGACAGAATATTGGTATGTTTTTATCAGCTGCTAATTTGGGTAGACATTTAACATTAATCCTTTTCCCTAATTCATAAATAAATTCTCGAGCTGACATGATTTTTTGTGGTAATTGGGGGAATAATTTTTGTAACCCCTCTTCTAAAACACGATATCCTTTTGTGGGCACAACAACATTATATATTCGATTAAGTTCTTCTCTTTGAAGTTGTTTATCCGTATATTCCTTAGGGACATGAAAATGATCTTCACCAAAGGCTTCAATTAAATCATGTGTTAACATAGCACCTGTAACAATTAATCCGTCAACTAAATCATATTCAATTAATGCATGTAACACTTTTTTTAATCCCCCAGGTATTAATGCCCCTGCTAAGGTAGCGAATTTCACACATTCTTTATCAGCATTCATAGCTTCCATGACTTTCTTTGCTTTAGCTAATTCCTTACCATTAAAACCAACATGTTGATATTCATCTAATAATTCGGAAACAGTAATATTTTTCCAAAGTGAAGCATGTTTTACTTTCGAGAGTTTTTTGTTTTTTTTAGTCATAAAATTCATCTCTTAAAAATAACTTTTATAATTTGTTGAATTTTATATCTTCTTTATTAATGAATTTGAGTATTATTAGAAAATATCTAAATCGATTATTATTTATTTGTTCTTTTTTTAAATCAAATAATTTCAATAATTAAATTAAAATATTTGTTTGCAAAAATTGCCTATATCTTTAAAAAGTAAAAAAGAAATGCTATACAATAGATGCGCAGGTAGTCTAGCGGTTGGGCGGCGGACTGCAGATCCGCTTTACCCGAGTTCGAAATCTTTCTCTTTCTGGGAAAGACGAAATTCTCGGCCTGCGCTCCAATTTTTTACTTTGAATTTTCTTGGTGGTTCAAATGATCACGTTAAATGAGCTCAGGGATTTAGCAAAACATATTGTAGATGAATTTACAACCTTAAACATAACTCTCGCCATTGCCGAAAGTTGTACCGGCGGTTTAGCTTCTTCTCTATTAACCGATATTGATGGTAGTTCTGATATTTTTCCCTTTGGTTTAGTTACGTATTCTGTTAATGCTAAAGAAGAATTTCTTGGAATTCCTAATTATTTAATAGCTGAATATGGGACAGTTTCAATAGAATGTGCCAAACGTATGGCTTCATCTCTGCTAGATTATGATGTTTCTTTTGGTTTAGCAACAACAGGTGTAGTTGGTAAGCCTTATGAGGGGAAATTTACCGGAACTGCCTTTATAGCTGTCGCAAGACCTGGAGAAAAAACAATTGGGAAAGAACTAAAATTAGATCCCAATTTAAGTCGATTTCAATTGAAAATGGAAATTGTTGGAGAGTTGTTCCATTTACTTTTAGAAGCCCATGAGGAATCCTTTTAGGTTTTTGAAAAATCCTTCATATGTTATTGGAGCATTACTTCTACTTGTATCCGGCAACCATCAGCTAACTCTTTTCCTTCTTGTTTACCCAATGATTTTCTAAGATTTACGGGTGCTATCGCTTCAATAATATCTTTTTGATGATGTGTTCGACTGGGGATTATAATTGCTCC
>JAYEJY010000118.1:0-3894 GCA_034660795.1 Promethearchaeati archaeon
GCACGTATGGGAAAAGTATAGTTCATTGTTTTTTTTTCTTATTTTTTTCCTTTTCTATCTCAAAATATATAATTTCGGAAAATTGAGTGTTTCTTTAAATATTACAAGGATCTATAGACAATGAATAATCAACTTTCTGAAGATAAACTAAAAGATTTACAACAAGAAATTAGTGATTTAAAAAAAGAGAAAAAAGCTGTTATTTTAGGACATTATTATCAAAATATCGAGGTACAAGAAATTTCCGATTATAAGGGGGATTCTTTAGGTTTAAGTAAAATAGCGCAACAAGTTGAAGAAGCAGAAATGATTGTTTTTGCCGGTGTTTATTTCATGGCTGAAACAGCTAAAATTTTGAATCCAGAAAAAAAGGTTGTTATCCCTGATAAAAATGCAGGTTGTCCTTTAGCTAATTATTGTAATCCAGCGTTAATTAAAAAATATAAAAGTAAATATCCCGATGTCCCCGTTGTTTTGTATGTAAATACAACAGCTGAAAGTAAAGCTTTAGCTGACATAACTTGCACTAGTAGTAATTCTACAACAATTGTTAAAAAACTTGATGCTCCAAGAGTACTTTTTGGTCCTGATTATAATTTAAGCCAATATGTTCAAGAGCAACTACCTAATGTAGAGATTATCCCATTACCGCAAGAGGGTCGCTGTTATGTTCATAAGAAATTCAAACCTAAAATCATCAAATCTTTGCATGAGAAATATCCTAAAGCAAAAATTTTGGCTCATCCTGAATGTGATGTTGAGGTTCAGCATATGGCAGATCATATTGGTTCAACATCAGGTATGTTAAAGTACGTAGAAAAAACGGATTATAAAAAATATATTATTGCCACTGAGAAGGGCTTAGTTGATAGAATGAGAGCGGATCATCCTAATAAAGAATTTATTCATGCAAAACAATCTGGTATATGTAAAGACATGAAAAAAATTACTTTAGAGAAAATAAAAAATGCTCTTCGAAATGAAGAATATGAAGTAATTATCCCTAAAGACATTCAGAATAAAGCTAAAGAAGCAATAGAAAGGATGTTAGAATTATCATGAAAACACAAGATTTTCCCCTTCCAGAAACCCAAATAAAAGAACTTTTAAAAGATTTTCTCTTAGAGGATGAAGGATATGGAGATATAACTTCAACAATTCTGATACCACCAGATAAAAAAGCAAAAGCTAGAATTTTCACAAAAGAATCTTGTGTTCTAGCTGGTGGAATTGTTATCAAAATGCTTTTTGAAATGGGTGGCTGTAAAGTTAACTTGCGGAAAGAAGAAGGAAAGGTTCTAAAACCTAATACAACTATAGCAATTGTAACTGGGCCTATGCAGGAAATACTCTTACGGGAACGTTTATCATTAAATTTGTTGGGTAGAATGTGTGGTATTGCAACAAAAACTCATTCTTACACTAAACAAATTCCACCTGATTCAAATACCGTAGTTGCAGCTACGCGAAAAACTACACCTGGTTTACGACTATTTGAAAAATATGCTGTTGTATGTGGCGGTGGCGATACTCATCGTCTACGATTAGATGACATGGTTTTAATGAAAGATAACCATCGTGTAATTTTTTCTAGTATAACAAAGGCTATTGCGAAAATCAAGGAAACTATTAGTTTTTCTAAGAAAATAGAAGTAGAGGTTGAAGACAACGAAACTATGCTTGCTGCAGCGAAAGCTGGAGCAGATATTATTATGTTAGATAATTATTCACCAGCTCAAATCAAAGAAGCATTAAAAATACTTGAGAAAGAAAAATTACGTGATAAGATTTTAGTAGAATTAAGCGGAGGTATTGATGAAGAGAATATTCGAAAATATGCCACGTTAGGTGCGGATATAATCTCTTCAGGAAGCTTGACTCACTCCTATCGTTCTATAGATGTTTCTTTAGAGATTGAAAACGAAGAATAATTTTTCATAAATTTTTCATTTATATTTCAATTCCATAAAATCAAAAAGATGAAATAAGTTTTTTTAACAATAGAGTTTTAAAGAAAAGCAATAATTGTTAGATGTTTATTATCTAAAAATATCTTTAAGAGGATAAATTCAAATGGAATTTGCACCTACTATTGAAAAAGTTGCTTTTAATTTGATGAAATATGCTGCAACGGTGCTTCCCGATAATGCTATTAAAACTATAAAAGATGCATATGAGCGGGAAACAAACCCTACAGCTAAAGGTCAATTGGAAGCAATAATAAATAATTTTGAACTCGGAGCAAAACAATCGATTCCAATGTGTCAAGACACTGGAATACACATTTATTATGTCGATATAGGTTATGATTCACCAATATCTGATATTGATTCAATTAGAGAAGCATTGACTAATGCCTCTAAGAAAGCCACAAAAGAAGTACCAATGCGTCCCAATGCAGTTGATCCTTTTGGTAGTAATTCCGGAGATAACACGGGTCGTCATATACCTTGGATTAATTGGGATTTCGTACCTGGAGAAAATATCAAGATAACTGCTTTTCCAAAAGGTGGTGGCAGTGAAAATATGTGCACTGTTAAAATGCTTAAACCTGGAGTTGGAATCAAAGGTGTTATGAAAGAAGTAGTTGATTGGATGATTTTTGCAGGTGGTCGACCATGCCCACCGACTATTGTCGGTGTTGCAATTGGTGGTGGTGCTGATATTGCAATAAAATTAGCAAAGAAGCAGCTTATGCGACCTATAGGAGAACCGCATCCAAAGAAAGAGGTTGCTGAAATTGAGCAAAAGTTATTGAAAGCTATTAATGCAACGAAAATTGGTCCCATGGGTTTAGGTGGAGACACAACATCCTTAGCTGTTCATATGGATTATGCCCATCGTCATCCTGCTTCACTTCCTTTAGGAATTGCTATTCAATGTTGGGCTGCAAGACAATCAGCAGCTGAGATTGCACCCGATGGATCAGTAACCTATCTTCATCATGATATTAAGGAGTGAGAAAAATGGCTGAAGTTAAATTAACTACCCCAATTTCAGAAGAAGAAATTCGTAAACTCAAAGTGGGCGACACACTATATGTAAGTGGAATATTATATCTTTCACGAGATGAAGCTCATTTACGTGCCTTAGAATATGCAAAAGAAGGTAAAGAATTGCCTTTAGATTTCGAAGGCCTTGCACTATTTCATTGTGGACCTATTGTTCAACAAGACGAAGATGGTGAATGGCATGTAGTTGCTGCAGGTCCAACTACTTCTTCAAGAATGGAAATTTTTGAAGATAAATACATCGAACAATTCCGTGTACGCGTTGTAATCGGGAAAGGCGGGATGTATGAACGGACTACAGCAGCGATGAAAAAATATGGTGCTGTTTATGGCGCTTTTACAGGTGGTGCTGCTGTTCTTGCTGCTGATGCCATTAAAAAAGTAAAGGATGTCGAATGGCTTGACCTCGGAACACCAGAAGCTCTTTGGATATTTGAGGTTGAAGAATTTGGTCCTTTAACTGTTGCTATTGATTCTCATGGCAATAACCTTTTCAAAGATGTATCTGATAAAGTTGAGAAGAATAAAAGCAAATCTTACGAAATTATTGGTATTGAAGAAGAATAGATGAATCCATCTGTTTTTTCTCATTTTTTTCTTTTTTATTTTGAGATAACTCTTTAACAAATCTAATCCATTTAAAACCGTTTTTTTGTTTTTCACCATTTTCTAAAAATCTTAATTTGTGAGCTAATTTTTTCATTCCTTTATTATCTTGTCTTGTCCACAGACAAGCCTTTTCAAGCCCCAAATGTTTTCCCCTTTTAATAATATATTTCATTAATTCTGTGCCTAATCCTTTTCTTTGATAATTATTTGCCACAGTGATACCTATATCAAATTCATTTTCCTTTAATTCAGGATCCTCTTCCCAATCAGCATA
>JAYEJY010000119.1:0-3889 GCA_034660795.1 Promethearchaeati archaeon
AATATTTGTTGGTAATAGCGTATCTTGAGCAATCGGTCGGAAAATCGCATTTGTACTAAAATCTTCTGGCGTCTTTTTAACTAAATTAATAATTTCTTCTTTAGTTAGCTGTTGGTCTGAACCTATCGTATACATATTGTTGTTTTCAGAATAGGTTATGTTTTTCCTATAACCTTCCTTATCAATATAAAATAAACCTGCAACGGTCCGTTTTTTATGCATCTTAGGTTGGTAACCTAATTCTTCAAGTTGGTGGGTTGTTTCTAAAAAAATATCATTAAATTTTATAGGATCAACTATAATCTCTTCAAATAATTCTTGTAATTCATTACGAAGAATTTTTGGTTCAAGAAGAATTACTCCCCATTTTCCCATAAGACGAGACATAAGCCTGCTGAAAAATTCGCCCCAATATTTTGATTTCCTTAATTCCTTATCGATTACCTCATCAAAAATATATGGCGAGAAATCAGTAGAAGGAAATTTATTTTTCAGTACCTCAATTTGCTCCCTTAATAATTCTTTATTAAGTGCTAATCGTTCAAGACTTTTTCCCATCATCGAAGAATCTGTAATTTCAACATTTTCAATATCATTCGATTCGGTTAAAATTTTAATATTATTGACTTCTTGAACATCATGATCCTCTGATGCGTTCCAAAAAAGAGGAATTAATTTCCTTGTTTTACTTGAAAAACGTTCAGCATAATTTATTGCTGATATGGTTTTAAAAATTGTATAAAGCGGTCCTAAAAGAAACCCAGGTTGTTGACCAGTAATAACAAAATAGGTATCCTTATCTGTTATTAATTCGATATTTTTGATAACTTTGTCCTCAGCATTAATTTCCTTATTATATTTCAGCAATATTTCCTGAATGACGCCACGGTCACCTTCATAGGGTGTTTTATGGATCTGTTTTACCTCTGCAGAGAGAAAGTTTTTCATTTTTTTCGAATTAGCTAAGTAATCTAATAACATTTCATTTGCATACATTTCTTTTCTATCTAATGTTTCCACAGCTGTTGTCTCATTCATTTCTTATCACTCAGAATAATAGTTAATGTCTTTTACTTATCAACCGAAAAACGAATCAAGTTTTGGTTGTTTACGTTTTTCTTCTCGTATATTGATGACCTTTTCTAAGGCACTTTGAACTCGTGATTCCGAGAAATCACGTTCTTTCACTAAAAATTCTACAATTTCTTCAACTGCTAAAGGTTTCCATTTAAGTGCATAATCCGTTTTCACTTCAGGATCAAGGAAAATATTCCTAATCTGATCTATATCAAAATTCATATTTGCTTCTTTTAATTTTGGTAATTCTAAAACTTTTTCAAGAGCACCATGTTTTTTAATCAATTTATAAGAAGTTTTAGGGCCAATACCCCTAACATCAATACCATCCGGATTAAAGTCTGTGCCTAACATTATGCCAATATCAATTAATTGTTTTCTGGAAATGTCGAGATTTTCTAATGTCTTCTCTAAATAAATGATTTCTGGTTTTATAGAGACGTAGACATTTTTATTCGGTAATTTCCTTCTTCCAGAAACGGTTAAATTACGAATAAGAATCGGTGTTCCAAAGAGAATACTATCATAATCCTGTGAGCAACTCCCCCAAACATCACCCTTTTCTGCCATATAAGCTGCTTGTCCTTCTCCTTCTGAGGGAGCTTGAACCACAGGTATGCCCATTAATCCCAATAATCGTTTTGCATCTTCAATAATGGGCGATGTTAAACGTGTGGTTCTCTGGGCATATTTTTGGGCTAATTTCATGTCTCCCTTTTCAAGCGCTTCTTCATAGGCTATATCTGCTGCTTTCTTCTTTTTCTTACGTTTAGTGATTTCTTTATGTTTCAATTCTGGAGGTTCACCATCAAATATGAAAACAACTTTGATATTTTTTTCAAGTAACTTTGTAACACGATAAAGTAATCCTGTAAGATGACTTGTGACATTTCCTTCTTCATCGGTTAATAAACGACCATCTGCTTGTCTAATTGAAGTTAGAAATTGATACAAAATATTATTCCCATCAAAAGCAATGGTTCTATTTGCAAAAAAATCAAATTCGACCTCTTGTCGTTCTTCAAAGAGGTCTCCTAGTTTAGTGACACCCATTATTTGGTCCTCATATCATCAGTAGAAATTCCCCTATTAGTTTTTTTTGACTAAAATAATGAACTCATAAGAAAAAAGGAAAAAGTTTACCTAGCTCTATGTAAAAAGTAACTTGAGTTGTAAAGCATGACAAAAAATGACTTGTTTGATAAATTAGTTCGAGACAAAATCCCTGAAATTATCCGTTCTGAAGGGCGAACCCCAAAAATTCGAAAAATTGAAAACGATAGAGTATTTGAAGAATATCTTACCAAAAAATTAATGGAAGAGACGATGGAGTTCCAAAGAAGTCATGCAATACAAGAATTAGCAGATATCTTCGAAATCATCTTGTCATTTCTGTCACTTGAAGAAATTTCCTTCACTGAATTTGAGCAGATATGTGCCAAGAAGAGAGTGGAAAAAGGGAGTTTTAAAGAGAGGCTTGTTTTAAAGGCGATTACGGATTAAAATGAAATCTCTAAAAAAGAAATACTTTCAGTTAACTCTGAAGAAAAGTTCCTTTATAAACTCCAAAGAAAGCTAGCGAAAAGCTGGTCAAAAACGGAAGATCTTTGGTTTATATTACTGATGTGGAATTATTGGAAAATCGGTCCTTGAAGGAGTTTTGAATGAGAATTTAACTCCTTTAGGAATCTTCGGAGTTTATTATCAACACGTGCTCTGAAATCTCTCCACGACTCATCTGCTTTTTGCCGGATATCTTCCCAGGAAATAACATATTGATAAATCCGGGGTTTTTGTCCAGCTTTAAACAGGTAGAGTTTGACATGAATTGCTTTCAGAAAATTGGGTGTGTCAGTAAAACAATCGGTAAAATATTCCAATGTATAAGTTGCTACTTGACTTTTTTCCATTTGTCTTTCAAAAAATTGATTGTCTTCAAGGATCTTCCGCGTCCTAGAATCATGCCTCGAAGACATTTCAACGATCATAGTCACACATATTCACCTGCAAATATACTTATGCCTTATTCTAACCCCCCTCCCCTTAATTTCCATTGGAAACTGGGGTTGGGGTCTGGTACCTAGTGTTAAATAGGCATACTTAATTAGTCAAGTTATTATTATAGATACTTAGTTAAAAGTTTTACGGTTTGTTTATACTTTTAGCGTAACATCTAAATGTTACGTAGATAGTCTATACTTTTAAATAATAAGTGATTATATCTTATATTTACTGAACAAAACAATCTAGGTGGATAAAAAAATGATCACAATCCAAGAAACTCAAGAAAAACTTGTTGATTTAATTAATTCCCGACTCTCAAGCAGACAATTAGCAACTCCTGGAGTCCAGGCACCATTACGAATGCTTGGTGAACGCATGCTAAATGTATTCGCTGGTCAAATGATCAATGATTCAATGATGGCGGAACAAAAAGAAGATATTAAAGATGAATTACTTGAAAATGTAATGAGTTCTTTAGCCTTAGCAGGTTTATTAGGAATTGATTTAGAAAGAGAATTAATGGATGCTATTGCTCTTTTAGAACAAGTAACCGCTGAAGGCGCTTAAATTAAAACCAACCTTTCATTAAGTCTAACAGATGTATTCAAGAGCTTTCTTTAATCGTTAATAAATTAAAACTTGACTATTTCAACTCGTCAAAGAGATCTTATCAGACATCTAGATTTATTTTCGAAGAAAGTTTCTTTTTACTAAATGATTAACCGTTCTTTTCTTTATCCAGAAAATTTTCTTCAAAAAAATACTTAGAAAAATTCTATAATTGTTGATATTTTAGCTAAAGACAAAA
>JAYEJY010000120.1:0-19503 GCA_034660795.1 Promethearchaeati archaeon
ATACTTGGCTGCTGAAAGCGGATATATTGATGATATTATTATTCCCAGTGAAACCCGGCAGAAACTCATTGCTTCCCTTTGGCCTCTTCTCCGTAAACGAGAAAAGCGCTTAAATAAAAAGCATGGAGTTATCCCTCTCTAATTTTTTTCTCATTTGTATAGTTATTAGGAGTTAGTTATCATGAGTCAAAATGAAACTATTAAAAATTTGTTAGAAAATAGAATACCGATTTTTGCGTACAATCCTCCCGGATTTCAGACTGTCGATTTACTAAAAGAAGTAGAAAAAAATGGTGGTATAGGCTTAGTTGATTTAGAACGTATGTCTCTATCCAAGATTCCTTCTTTACTTCAAACTTGTTATCAAGAACTATCCTCGGTTTGGGGCATACGAGTGGTCCATAAAAAGCAATTAGATTCTATCATTGCTTTAAAACCCACTTCTATGCCCCTTATTCTTGTCCTCTCAGATTTTCCAATCTCAAGAGAGATTTTACAAAAAGCGAAAAAGAAAGGGTGTTTTCTGATCGCTGAAGTTATTTCTTTAGCTGAAGCCCATGAGAAAAACTGGGCAGAAATGTATCTAGTAAAAGGCCGTGAAGCGGGTGGAAGAATTGGGAATAAAACAAGCTTCATATTGAGTCAGCAATTTGCTGAAGCAGAACTTCCCTTCATCATACAAGGCGGTATTGGATTATTTACTGCCCCTGCAGTTCTTGCAGCCGGTGCTAAAGGCATTGTCCTCGATAGTCAGCTCTATTTAACACCAAGCTCACCAATAAGTGACCAGAATAAAGACTTTCTTGCACGATTAGATGCCCGTGACACAAAAGTCCTAGGCAAAACAACTCATAAGCAATATCGAGTCTATGCTAGATTAGGGACAAAAATAGTGAATGAGCTTCTTGAACAAGAACAAGCGTTATTATCATTATCAAAAAAAGAACGTACAAAAAAACTTTACAAAGAAATATTACGCAACCATCAATTATTCGATGATGCTAATCTTTCTAATAATCTCTTACCAATTGGGCAAGATGTTGTTTTTGCCAAGATCCTCACAGACCAATTCTCGACTGTGAAAGGTATTTTCAAAGGTTTACGTAACCAAATTGAGAAACAGCTTTCATCGGCTATCGCTGATTATCCTTTGAAACCCCGGTCTGAAACGACTGAATTTTTGGAAACCACATTCCCTATTATTCAGGGACCAATGGCGAACGTTTCTGAAAATCCAGAATTTGCTAAGGCAGTTTCTGATGCAGGGGGATTACCGTTTCTTGCCTTAGGTTCATTATTTGAAAATCAATCTCGAACCTTAATTAAAGATACGAATGAATTATTGGGTGAGAAACCATTTGGTTGTGGAATTATTGGTCTTGAAGCTAACAAGACTGCTCGAGATAAACATCTTCAGATTTTAGAAGAAATACAACCACCATTTGTTGTAGTTGCAGCTGGAACTATTGAACAAGCCAAAAAAGTCCAAAACTTTGGGATAGAAACATTTCTTCACACCCCATCTCCTTTCCTTTTCACTGAGGCAATTAAAGCGGGTGTTACTAATCTTGTTTTAGAAGGATTAGAATGTGGTGGTCACATTGGTTTCTTAACTAGTTTTGTTCTTTGGGAAATTTGTCTACATAAACTAACGGAAGTAAGGGATGTTCTCACAGAGCAAAATAAAAAAGTGACCCTTGCTTTTGCCGGTGGCATTGGCGACAAGTATTCTGCTGCAATGGTTGGTGTTCTTGCTTCAGTGTATCCTCAGCTTCTTCGTAGTGTTCTCTGGGTAGGGACAAGCTATATTCTTAGTAAAGAAATTATCGCCACTAAGACTATAAAATCACTTTACCAGAAATTAGCGCTTAAAGCCAAAGAAACTAAAGTTTTAGGAGAAACAGTCAATACTCGAGCACGATCTCTTCCCACTCCCTATGCTCAAGAGATCATTAATCATGAATATGAACGACTTGATAAAGGGATGAGTTTAAAGGAACGTAAGCATCTCTATGAAAAAGATAATCTAGGGGCAACCCGCATTGCTGCTCTTGGAGAGATCTGGAATCCAGACGGAGAAGATGATAAACCCAATCGTTTTATGCCTGTCGATGAAGAGGTTCAGTATAATAAAGGGAATTATCTTATCGGGCAAATTGTCTCAAGTCTTAATTCACTTAGATCTATTGAACAGATACATCAAGAATTGACAGAAAATGCTTCCTCTGTTGTTAATCGCATAGGTCAAAAAGTTATCGGGATATTAGGGGGGCGAAAAAAAGAAGAGAAACCTGCAGATACAACTGCTCTTTCTAAAGAATCAGCTTCTGAAATACAAGAAACACCAATTGAAGCCTCTCCCATTATTGATGGTGAAGGGGTTGCTATTGTTGGCATTGGTTGTATCTTTCCTGATGCTTTAAATAAAGACGCTTTTTGGAAAAATATTGTAAATAAAAAATATTCAATCCATGAAATCCCCGCTAAACGATGGGATGATCAAGTAGACTTATTTTTCAGTGAAAATCGCACTGAAGCTGACAAGTCGTATACAAAATTAGCTGCGACTGTTGATAGTTTTCATTTTGATTCCCTCCAGTTTAAAATCCCGCCAAAAACAGCAGATTCGATTGGTCGCGTTCAAAAAATGGCTCTCGTTGCAGCGAAAGAAGCACTTGAAGACGCAAATTTGAATGATGATACTGATCTAAGAAATCGCACTGCTGTTATTATTGGTAATTCGATGGGAGGAGAAATACGTGTCGCCCATACACGGAAAATCTACGTCCAAGAATTATTGGCGACGCTTGAAACTATGCCGTCATTTCAAGGTATTAAAAACCCCTCCTGGCCTCAGATTAAAAAAGAGCTCTTAGGGTTTTATGACGCACAATTACCAGAAATTAATGAAGATGCGATGCCAGGTGAATTATCAAATATTATTGCTGGCAGAATTGCCAATACCTTCAATTTACGCGGTAAGAATATGACAACTGATGCTGCTTGTGCTTCCAGTTTAGCAGCATTAAATGTAGCTGTTAAAGGATTACTCGATAAGGAATATGATGCTGTTCTTTGTGGTGGTGCGGATTGTTCTCTCGATCCTACAACATTTATCAAATTCTCTAAGATAGGTGCCTTATCAGCAGAAGGCTCTTTCCCCTTTGATAGCCGAGCCAATGGTTTCGTTATGGGTGAAGGAGCAGGATTCTGTGTCTTAAAGAGACTCTCTGATGCGGAGAAAGATGGCGATAAAATTTATGCTGTGATAAGAGGATTAGGTGCTTCTTCAGATGGTAAAGGCAAAGGTATTACAGCCCCCAATCCAATTGGACAGAAATTAGCGATTAAAAGAGCATTAGAACAAGCGAAGGTATCACTTACTGATCTCCAACTTATTGAAGCCCATGGCACAAGCACGAGTGTTGGTGATGCTGTGGAATTACAAGTTTTAGATGAATTAGGAGCCGATATCTCACCGGCTTCTATTGCTTTAAGTTCTGTCAAAAGCCAAATAGGGCATCTGAAAAGTGCTGCTGGAATTGCCTCGTTAATTAAAACAGCTCTTGCCCTTCATCATAAAACACTTCCTCCTTCGATTAATTTCGAGACTCCTAATCCTAAAATTGATTGGAAGACATTTCCTTTTTATGTTAATACCGATCCGGCTGAATGGTCACCCTCATCTAATTCTCCCCGATTAGCTGGTGTTTCCTCATTTGGTTTTGGTGGCACTAATTATCATATAGTTTTAGAGGAATACAAATCTAACCAGACAAAAGGGTATTTACCACGTGTTTTTTCACCCGAGGAAATACAAGCCCTTTTGAAAACATCACAAGCTATAGGACCACCTTTACTCGAAACAAGTGAGTATGACGTTGTCTTTCAACAAAATCAGTGGCAAGAACACATAGCTGAAAAAGGTGTCTTAGAAACTGAGCCCTTCTATTTTGGTGGTGAAACAGTTGATGAGTTACAAACTCAGATAGCAAGATTTAAGCAACAATTACCACAAACAACCTTCACTGTTAATGGTCAAGGTGAAAGAATCCGGGAACTTGCTTATCAAACCATTACTGCTCTTCAGAAACCTTATCGGATTGGTGCTCCTTGTACCCGTGTTGAAAACTTAGAACAAACACTTTCTTCAATGGAACAAGCCCTTACTAGTCAAGAAGCCCGAAAGCTCTTACAAAACCAAGGTGTTTTTTACAGTGAGGACCATACATTAGGCAAAATTGCGTTTCTCTTCCCAGGACAAGGTAGTCAATATGTGAAAATGGGGAAGGAATTATATGATAAATATGAAATTGTTCGGGAAACTTTCCAAGAAGCAGATGAACTTACAAAGAAACATCTCGGATTTAAAATTACTGACATTGTTTTCTCTCAAGATAAGTCTGAATCTGAAACAAGGCAGTTACTCCAACAAACAGAAATTACTCAACCAGCGATATATATTTTGGACATTGCTATTTATCGTCTTATACGATCTTTTGGTATCAAACCAGATTATGTTGCCGGTCATTCACTCGGCGAATATGCTGCGTTAGTCGCCGCTGGTATTTTAAGCTTTGAGGACGGCTTACGAGCAGTAATCCCTCGAGGACAAGCCATGGCTAAATTTGATTCTCGAGATAAAGGGATAATGGCTTCTATTGGTGCTGGTTATGACGTAGTCCAAAAAATATTAGAAGAAATTGATGGATATGTTATTGCAGCTAATAAGAATACACCTTCTCAAACTGTCATCTCCGGTGAGACAAAAGCTGTAAACGAAGCAATGGAGAAGTTTTCAGAAAAAGATATTACGGTTATTCCCATCCCTGTTTCTGCAGCGTTTCACTCAAAAATTGTCGAACCTGCTATTGATTCTCTACGTGTTTCTTTGGAAAAGCTAACCTTTAATCAACCAGATATTCCTATCTCAAGTAATGTTACCGGTAAGCTTTATCCTACAACTCGAGAAGATATGATCGATCTTCTCTGTGAACAGATCTCTTCACCAGTCGAATGGATTAGTCAAATTGAAGAATTATATGATTCACATAACGTTAAAACCTTTATCGAAATTGGTCCTAAATACGTTTTAACTTCTTTTGCACGTAGTATTCTCGAAGAAAAGGATGACTATTTGGCTTTAGCTGCTTGCCATCCGAAGAAAGGCGAAATACAACATTTTGCTGAAGTTTTAACGGCTTTAGGAGTATATGGTTATCCCCTCAATATACCACCTCTTGACAGTGCTCTTTACACGCAAGAATTCCGCTATCCCCAAGAACAATTCTTTACTCGGAGAAGAAAAAGACAGCAACTCACACCTCAAACAACTCATGTAAGCAATCCTATTTTGAATATTCTTGATGATGAATTACAAACTGTTAGTACGGAAGAATCGTTTAAAGACTATCTTGATTTACAAGCTGATGTCATCAATGCTTTTCTTAAAACAGGATATAAAACCTATCAAGAGAAAATTGCCTCCGCTATGCAGCAAGCTAAAGAAGTTCAGAGATTGTCTCTTTCAACAGAACCCATTGGTATAACTGGTATTTCTGTTGGATTGCCCGGTAAAAACCGACAAGTTTTCAGTCCTGATAATTTTAACGCAATTCTTTCCGGTGAAAACTTTATTGAAGAAATCCCTCAAACGATTCGCGAAAAGATGGTTGATAAAAACATTGTTCGATTAATTAAAGATGCTATTCGAGGGGCTGAATTCCAGAAAATTTCCGACACTACTGAAGTTATTAAATTAGCTGCTCAAAAAGGGGAGTTTGATCTAGTAGAAGAATATGGCGTTAAAGCTAAATTTGCTGATGTATTAGATATTACTATTCAATTAGCGTTTGCAGCTGGCATTGAGGCTTTAAAAGATGCCGGTATTCCTTTAGTTCCTTTACGTAAACAAACATCTGTTGGCAAAGAAATCACTATTGGCTGGGCGTTACCCGAATCCTTGAGAGATGAAACGGGCATTGTTTTTGCTTCTGCTTTCCCTGGATACAGCAACTTTGTTTCAATTATTTCCCAGCATCTGGCGAATAAATTTGCTCAGAAAACAAAACAAGAAGTTGACAACCTATATCAAGAACTTATTGGGAATATTCACAATGAGGAAGCCCGAGAAGATATCAAGAAATGGTATGAAAACCATAAAGATCAACTACAATTAGATAAGGAATCACAATTCCAGTTTAGCCGGAAATTCCTTTTCGAAATTTTATCCATGGGGCATTCACAATTTGCACAATTCATACGTGCTCGTGGTCCTAATACTCAAGTTAATGCAGCATGTTCTTCAACAACACAAGCTTTGGCTATTGCCGAGGATTGGATACGAACAGGAAGATGCAAACGCGCAATTGTTCTTGGTGCAGATGATGTCACTAATGAGGAGCTACTTGAATGGATAGGTTCAGGATTCTTAGCGATTGGGGCAGCAACAACCAAAGAAGATGTTACAGAAGCAGCTCTGCCTTTTGATAAAAGGAGACATGGTATGATTATTGGAATGGGAGCTGTTGGATTAATTGTTGAATCACAATCGGCTATGGAAAAACGAGGGGTGAAACCGATCGTTGATTTACTTGGAACCCACATTGTAAATTCCGCTTTCCATGGAACCCGCCTTGACCAAGAACATATATCGAATCAAATGGATAGCTTCATTTCAAAAATTGAGCAACAATATAATCTTTCTCGATATGATATTGCTAAGCAATTAGTTTTTGTCTCCCATGAAACATACACTCCTGCTCGAGGCGGTAGTGCTGCTGCTGAGATTGAATCTTTACGAAGTACCTTTGGTGACCTTACAGATCAAATTGTTATCGCTAATACGAAAGGCTTTACAGGTCATGCTATGGGTGCTGGCATTGAAGATGTGGTAGCAATTAAGATTCTTCAAGAAGGAAAAGTACCTCCTGTTGCAAATTGGAAAGAAGAGGACCCTCAATTAGGAAAACTCAACCTTTCAAAAGGTGGATCATATGATGTGAAATATGCTCTTCGTTTTGCTGCTGGGTTTGGTTCGCAATTAACTCTCTCATTATGCCGTATTAATTCTAAAAAAGACCGTTTTTCCTCAAAAACTTATGATACCTGGTTGCAATCGCTTGGTGGTACCCGAAAAACGCTTGAAATAGAGAATAATACCCTCAAATTACATGAGGATCCATCATTACTTACCAAGAAAACTCCGGAGCCTATAGCTGTTTCGAGTGAGGAAAATAAAGCTCTTGAAAAAGAAATCATCTCCTTAATTGCTGAGAGAACAGGTTATCCTACAGAAATGATTGATCCTTCTATGCATCTGGAAGAAGATTTAGGCATCGATACGGTGAAACAAACAGAGCTTTTCGGTATTCTCAGAAACAAGTATGATCTTCCCCGAGAAGAAGGCGTACAAATTCAAGATTATTACTCCGTTAGTAAAATTGCTCAATATCTAACTTCCCGTATGGATTCTCCTGATACTGTTAGTTCCACTACGAAAACTGAACAAGCAGAAAGTGAACAACACATTAAGGCTGAGGATTCAGCAGAATTGGAAAAGGATATCAGAACAGCAATTATTGATCTTATCATTGAAAAAACTGGTTATCCGAAATCAATGATTGAACCTAATATGGAGTTAGAGGAGGATTTGGGAATAGATACGGTGAAACAAGCAGAAATGTTTGGAACGATCCGTTCAAAATGGAACCTCCCTCGTGAAGAAGGCATGAAAATACAAGATTATTCTACAGTTAATAAAATCACAGAGTATATCCTCTCACGAATCCAACAAAAAACATCTGAAGATGCTGAAAAGAAAGGTGAGACGAGTGTTGCTCCGGAGGAAGATGTTGTGGAAGCTATTCCCGCTAATCGTTTTATTCTTGAACTTGTAGATGCACCGCTATTACCAGTTAAAACGAATAAGTTATCTAACAAAACCTTTGTTATCATCGGTCCTGAAAACAATTTCCGAAAAAAACTTGTTAAGCAATTTAAGGATGAGAAGATCGTTGTTGAATCCATCCTCACTTATAATGAAATTCAATCCAAAAAGCAAGTGGTAGAAGCAAGCTATAGCAAACCGCTAGATGGCTTACTCTTCCTAGAACCTTCAGAGGAAGCATCAGTGACTCATCAAGATATTGCTAATAGCCTTTTCTTAACAACTAAGCATTGGCAGTTTTCAGAGCAACCAATTATTATGAGTATTATACCACGAAATGATGCTTTTGGCTGGTCAAAAGATACTTGCAGACCAGTAACGGGAACATTAACTGGTTATACCAAAGCACTTGCTCGTGAATTACGTAGCAAAATCAAAACGATTTCATGTGCAAAACCCTCACTTATTATTCAAGAGCTTCTCCAAGATGACGGGGCAGCTGAAGTGGTCTATGATAAAGAAGATTCTCGAAAGATTTTCCGCATCAAGAAACAAGCGGTAAACAAAGAAAGCGAACAACCATACAAAGTCTCATCTGATGATCTTCTACTAGTAACTGGTGGTGCGCAAGGTATAACATATGAAATTATTAAGAAAGTCGCGGAAAACTATCAACCCAAATTAGCATTAGTTGGTCGTACTTCTCTCCCAGAAAATATTGATGAATTAATGAATTATTCGGAATCTCAATTACAGGATTATAAACAACAGCTTATTAGTGAATTACGTCAGAAACATGAGACTGTTACCCCTGTCATGGTGGAAAAAGCATGGTCTAAAACCCTAAAAGCAATCAATATCAAAAAGGCTCTTAAGTATCTTGCTTCAGCAGGTGCCAATGCAAAGTATTACTCATTGGATATAACCAATACGCCATTAGTTGCAGAAACTATTTCCACTATTCAGGAAGATTTCAGGCAACCTATAACCGGTCTTATTCATGGTGCAGGTGTCGAATCTTCAAAATTACTTCAAGACAAGAAGTTTACTGATTTTCAAATAGTTTATTCTGTTAAGACAATTGGGTTTGACAACATCATTCAACATCTTTCATTAAATGATTTGCGAACTGTTGTTTGCTTTTCCTCTGTTGCTGCAAGGTTTGGCAATGGTGGTCAAGTTGATTATTCAGCAGCTAATGATTATTTGTCCAAATATTGCTGGCACTTACGAGCTAAAGGTATTCATGCTGTTTCTATTTGTTGGTCCGCTTGGGGTGAAGTTGGGATGGCAACAAGAGGGTCGGTCCTCAAAATCCTTAACGCAGCGGGAGTTACACCATTAACAACAGAAGATGGCATTCAAGCTTTTATTGATGAATTAGAATTCGGTTCTCAACCTGAAGTTGTGATTGCTGGTAAATTAGGTATTTTAAGAGAATCTCCTAATAATTTTGTACCACTCGCTTCTCCAGACTATCCATTTATTGACACCATTAAACGTAATTATGATGGGGCTCTTCTTGCTGAGCGAACCTTCTCTCTGGAAAAAGACCTTTATTTAGATCATCATCGATTTGATGGGACGCCTTATTTACCAGGCGTAATTGGTCTTGAGTGTTTCGCTGAAATTGGAGCACTTATGTATCCTGACAAAGAAATAAACGCTTTTACTGATGTCCAATTTACTTCAGCAATCAAATTCTTTAATGATAACCCTCGAACAGTGCAGATTAAAAGTTCTTATGCAGATAAACCGCAAGTAAGTATTGAATCACTTATTACCCATAAAGAAACACAAATGACCGTACATAAAGAGCACTTTAGTGCAAACTTAGAATTTGGCGCTAAAGAACGAAGAGTCAAAAAAGCTCTTAATTTACCAAAAGAAGGCTTATTAGACAAAGAGGCTATTTATTCATTCTTACCACATGGGTCACGTTTCCAAGTTTTAGAAGAATTACGAGAAGTAAGTGATACTATTATTGCTCAACCGGGATCTCTCCAAAAGGAGTTACTTGCAAAAGGAGAATCTACTCTCTTCAGTAACCCCTTGCTAATTGAATCAGGATTCCAAATGCTCGGCTTAGCGGATATCATTGAGAAACAACAAATGGGTCTTCCTTATAAGATTGGGAAATTAACCTATTATAAAACAAGAGCTCAACCATATGCAATCATTGGGCATAAAAACCCCTCATCAAATGAATATGGTAGTATTTTTGATTTCTATGTTGTTTCGAAAACTGGTCGAGTTCTTTTCAAGGCTAATGATTATCAAACCGTTTTTACAGAGGTAGCCATTCCAAATTTACCAGAAAAATTAGCGGATGTTTATGCCTTACAATTAAAACAGTCATTTTCCCTCCCTGAATCAACAAAAATTGGCATCATAAATATCAATGATTTATCCCAGAAACTTAGTAAAAAAGCAATTGATTTACAAAAATATCTCCATAAAGATGAATTGGATTATTACCTCTCCAAAACTGTTCCAAAACGACAACTCGAATGGGTAGCTGGTGTTATTAGTGTTAAAAAAGCGCTCAAATCATTTTATCCGGAAATCAAAGAATCAGAAATGAAAATAGAGAAAATGGAACTCGGAAAACCATTTGTTACTATTAACAATCAAAAACAGCCCATTGAGATATCCATTACTCACAGCAATGATTATGCTATAGGATTAGCTGACTCCGATTATGTAATAGGAATTGATCTTGAAATAATCGAACAAAAAGCCCCTGCTTTACTAGAAGAGTTACTCTCGAAAACTGAACAAGCAACCTTGAAAGAAATAAATGGCGCTATTACGGATGAACTCTTAACTAAATTATGGACAGCGAAAGAAGCAGCCTCTAAGGTCTTAGGAGTAGGATTAAACTCTGATTTACATAATTTTTCTGTTCGACACGTTAAAGATAATGAAGTGTCCCTAGAAATCGCACTCGATAAATTACCTGCTAACAGTATCAACAAAAAGCTCCAAAAGAAAAACAAGTTAAATCTTACCGCTACGATTTCACAAAATGGACAATATATTGCGGCTGTTTGCCATATGCTTAATCGCTAATATATCTTTGAGAAATTGAAGAAGATTTTTATTTAGTAAAATGCTTTACAATCAATAAGGAAGATAGTCAATACTTTACGTAGTAATGCTACACAGAAGAAAGTAGCGGGTAAAGGAATTCAGGTGAAGCAAAATGGCAATTAAGACACGTTCCAAGTATTTTTGGTCGCGTTTTATCGCAACCAGTGTAAAATATCTTGGAATTGCTAACACGCAACAAATTCGTTTTATTGCTGAGCAATTACTTCCTACAGAACTCAGTCGCCAGAACATCCTTTACCATGTACGTACTGCTGAACAAAAAGGCTGGATCGTAACTTTTGCTTCTTCAATGAGTTATTGTGATAAAAACGATTTTCTTTTCCGGAAAAAGTTTATGGAAAAAACAGATGATAAGATTTCTTCCCAACGGTTCATAATTTTTGGTACAGAATATTTTGAACCTGTTTCTCAAGAGGAAATTATTAAGATATGTAAAAAATTTGATCTTGAACCAATATCAATCATTGACCGAGAGACGCTTTCATTAGTAACAAATTATGCGTTGAAACGGTTAAATTCTGTCAAAGAGAAAGCTAAGGGAAATGCTTATCTCTTTATGTTATTACTTCGTTTTGGTTGGTTATGGCTAAGTATTAATCCTAAGAAATCATTGAAAATAATTGATGTTATTAAAGAAGATAAGGCTAAACATAATTACAATACATTTTACAAAATAGATGTTAAGCTTTTAGAAATTGCGAGTAAAATTGAAATTGATACCTTGCCTAATATCGATTCTGATGATATTAATTTGCTACTTAATCGTTGTTTGAAGTTAGCCTCTTCAAGTAAACGAAAAGACATTCTTAATTTGATGTCCATTGTTCTCATTATTATTGGTCGCTATTTAGTTAGTATTAATCAATTGTCTTTAGCTAAGGAATTTCTTGATAAAGGCATTAAATTCCTACGGATGCATAAACGGAAATCAATTTTGATGAGAAAATTACATGTTGATGGACTTTTTGATCTTGCTTATATTAATTACCAATTAGGATGGTTTTACCAAGCATTAGATGTATATGAAAATATTGAACGAATACTAAACGAAGAATTTACAGAAGAGGAACCTTCGGAAAATCTCTTCGGGAAACTCTCGCTTGCCAAAGCAGAACTCTATCTAATGATTTCCTGGCCAGCATATGTTTTTGAAGACCGTGATTACAAGAAACTATTGAATAAGGCGTTCAGAGCCTCTCGAGATGCCTATAAATATTATAAAGAGACCAAAAACCAGCAGAAACAGACGGAAATTAATCTTTTAAGCTCCTGGATCTGTGCTTTAAATGGTAAAATCTGGCGTGCTAATTCTTTTTATAAACGAGGAACTAAAACACTTGATCCGCCATTAACACCACGAATCAACATTTTTCTTAACAATGCGAAAGCTGAAATTCACCGGAAAAAAGGAGAATTTTTAGAAGCAATCCGAGCGATATCTAGTTCCATTGATTATCTCAAAATTGTTGGGAATGTTATTGCTAAACTATTTTGTATGACCAGGATAGTTTCCTTACACATAGCAATCACTGGTCATGAAGATCACACATCCTTCATATCTTATGGTGATATGTCTTCTTTGTTTGAACATGGGAGATCGGATATGATAAGTCATGTCTTTTTAGAATATAATAAGAAACTTCTTGAGAATCCTGCTATTATTCAGTTCTATGCGCATGAAAAATTGGTGGCGAATCATCCTGAATTAACGGATTATGTTGATTTTATCGACGAACAAAATATCTCTCCCGAGCTTTTAGATGAATCTTTTACTATTATTCCCTCAACGTATATTGATATTAAGCAATTGGAAAAACGAAAAGTAAATTGTTTAGTGGGTGATAAACCATTAGTTAAAAATGATGCTCCCTTTGCTTCAAAAAATTACCAAGCGTTGTTAGATTCTTTTGACTCACTTTTTCTTAAAATTATGACTGATAAGTAATTTCATGGGTTCTCAAATTGCAGTGTATAAAAAGTATCCCGATAAATATACCCAATTTTAGGGTCTACCTCATCTGGTAAAAGCTTTAGGGGTGGCTTTGTTTTATATAGACTGTTCATTTTTATTAATCGCTTACCGATCCATGTCTCTCTTTTCGTAGGTTTCATACCTTCATCAACTATAACAATTAACGCACCTTTTTTGCCAACACGCATCATTTCTGTTATTCCTTTTTTCTTATCACCAAAAGTATTCAATCCTCCACTCGTAATAACGACATCGAAAAAATTGTCTTTATAGGGAAGAGCTAAAGCATTTCCTCTATGAATTGAGACCGGTAATGTTGCATGTTTTTTTTGACATTTTTCTACCATTTTTTCAGATAAATCTATTGCTACTAATAATCCTTCTTTCCCAATTTGTTTATGTAATTCTTTTAAATTATTTCCTGGTCCTGTACAAATATCTAATATCTTACTTCCTTTTGCAATATCTAGTCCTTGTAAAAATTTTTTTCTCTGCCGAGGTTCCCACATCATAACAAATAGACCCATTAACTTTAGCATTTTTTCATAGTTTGCGCTATATTCATCTGCTTGTTGAGTAAATTTCCGATCATTTTCCAATATATTTTCCTCAATAAATAACCATGGAATTGAATTTACTATTGGATAGCTTTTTTGGCAATTTACACACACCAATAATTTGTTATTTTTATGATGAGAAGTTTCATTAGATTCCAACTCAAGCTTATCAAAACAGCACGGACTTCTCAAAAAATCTAAATCGGAAGTTTTCATAAATGATCATCTTTTTTGAGATGAATGATGAGTGAATTTTAAAATTATTGTTTACATAAAAAGGATTATTTTTTTAGCTTACCTTATTTTTGTAATATTTTCTCTACGTCCTTCCAGGGCAACGTATTAAGTATATCTTTTTTCTCTGCCCATCCTCTTCGAGCAGTTGCAATCCCCAAGATTATGAAACCTAAATGTTCAGTACTATGAGAATCGGTATTGATGAACAATTTGCAATTATGGTTAATCGCATCTCGTATTTTCGCATCTCGAAGGTCTAATCGATTAGGATAAGCATTAATTTCTAGGAAGGTATTTGTTTCCTTTGATTTTTCGAAAATTGTGTTGAAATCCAGTTCATACCCTTCTCGTTCTTGTATTATTCGTCCGGTTGGATGAGCTATAATATCCACATACTCATTATTCATTGCTGAAAGCACACGAGCAGTCATTTTTTCTTTTCCCTGTCGAAAACCACTATGAATACTTGCAACCACGACATCAAGGTCTTTGAGGATTGTATTTGGCATATCCAACTCCCCTTTGGAATCAATATTTACTTCTGCTCCTTTCAAAATCCTTATACCTTCGATTTCTTCATCAATACGGTCAATTTTTCTCATTTGTTCTTGTATTTCTTTTTCATTCATACCGCCTGCAACACGAAGACTGCCAACATGATCAGTTATGGCAATATATTCATGTCCTAATTCCTTTGCAGCTTCTGCCATTTCGCGAATGGAATGCTTCCCATCGCTCCATGTTGTGTGCATTTGTAAATCTCCCCGTAGATCGTCATATTTTAGTAAATCTGGAAGTGTTCCTTTTTGTGCTGCTTCTACTTCTCCCGTATTTTCCCGTAATTCCGGTGGTATAAAATCAAGGCCTAATTTTTCAAATACTTCCTTCTCTGTTTTTCCTGCTACTTGTTCTTCCCCTTTAAAGAGACCATATTCGTTTAATTTCATGTCTTTATCTCGAGCAATACGACGTAATATGATATTCATTTCTTTAGAACCTGTGAAATATAATAATGCTGCACCATACGATTCTGGAGGGATAACGCGCAAATCAGCATCCAAATCTTGTTCAAGACGAACCGTAGATTTTGACTCTCCGGTTGCAATAACTTTTTCGACATTATCCATTTTTATAAAATAATTCATCATTTCTTGTGGCTGGGTTGTTTGAACAAGAAAGTCAAGGTCACCTATGGTTTCTTTTCTTCTTCGAATAGATCCTGCCAGAGCTACTTTTTGGACATAGGGTTGTTCACTAATTTTTTCGGACATTTTTTCAGCTAAAGGTAAGATAAAACCAAGAATTTTCCGACCGGTAAATCGTTTCACAAATTCAATATTATTTAAGAGGTTTTGTTCACTTTTTTCACCCATTCCCGGAAGGTCTCTAATTTTATGCTCTTTTGCTGCTTTTTCCAATTCTTCTAAAGTAGTAATTCCTAGTTCTTCATAGAGCAATTTCAATGTTTTAGGACCCAATCCTTCAACAGCTAACAATTTCTGATGTTCAACAGGATATTCTTTTTTCAACTTTTTATAATATGTCAATTCACCTGTATCAAGGAGTTCTTTAATTTTTTTTGCGATACTACTTCCAATTCCCGGTAATTCCTGTAAATCTCCTTGTTCGGCAATCTCTTCAATAGGTGTTGATAATGATCGGACTGTTTGCGCAGCTTGTCGATAAGCTCTTACACGAAATCCTTGTTCCTTAATTGACAACAGGTCAGCTAATTCCTCTAATTTTTCAGCAATAAAGACATTTTTCATAGGTTGTTACTCCAAAAAGTAAAGTACTTTTAGTATCTTTTAGTATTTTACTTCTTTGAGCTTTTTCCTTAAAATAATACTGTTTTATTTAGTTAAGCCGTTTTTATCAACATAATAATTCATAGTAGGAATTCTTCTTCGGTATTTTTTTCTTGTTCGACTGGTTCTTGTTTGAAGGTTTGAGAGTTGGTTATTTTTTGTTCTTGAGAGGGTGCAGTAGGGGCGGAACTAACTGTGGGTTCTTGTTGTTGTGGCAGAACAAGAAAACGTTTGATAAGATAATAGCTGATAATTACAATGAGAGTAATTACTACTCGGATAATTTGTTCAACAGAGGTTGAATAGGGAGTAAAAATGTTGAAAAAGATAATATTATACCAACCATGGATAATCATTGAAGCCAAGAGACTTTCTGTAACAAAATAAACAGCAGCAAATATCCAGCCCATTCCGAATAAAATGAGAAGGCTTAGAACAGTATCCCATATAGAAAAACCAAATCCGATAATTCTACTGGGGATATGAATTAAGGCGAAGATAACTTGGGATGTTCCCAATGCCAACAAACCATTAAACAGGTTTTTATCAAAGACTTCCTTTCGTTTGAAAAAGATGTAAAGCTGTGGGAAAAGAATTGCGCGATATAATATTTCTTCAAAAAGACTATTTCCGAATAATTCACCGATCCAATTGCCAATAGTTTGGGTAATAAAGATAGTCTCTGTCCATTGTGAGAAAAATAAGGGACGAATTCCTAGTGCAATATTTATAATCAGTTTACATATCTCCGCTAAGAAAATAATTCCAATAGCGATTAGGAGACCTTTCCATGTTTTATCACCCGGAAAACCTAGCTCTTTTAAGGACATTTTAGCCAAGATAATGAAAAATAAAATATTAAGAAAATTGGGGAGGATATAAACTATTAATTGTGGATTAATGATACCTAGAGTATACCCCAAGAATGTAAAATCAACGAGTGGATACACTACAAGAAACAATAATAGAGTATAACCAATACTAATTATTACTTGAATTATTGCAAATAAAAGTATTTGATCATTGTTTTCTTCCGGCAAATCATTGAGAAAGGTTATTTTGATTCAAGCAAAAAATAACAAAATAATTTAAAATCTTTTTCATGAATTGCATTCCTCATAAATCATCAAAACATTTAATGAATAAGAAACTACAGTTAATACAAAACTGCTTAGGAGCGTTACTATTAGGTGGAAAATAAGAGACTACAGGCTTATCTTGAAGCAGGTGGAACCTACCTCAATTATCGCTGGAAATATTACAAACAGACACTCTTTTATGGGATTACCATTTTTCTGTTAGCCGTTCTTGCTTTAATTTCAGGTATTTTCATTATTTTGGAAGATCTATTACCTGGAATAATTCTTCTCTTAATTAGTATATTTTGTCTTGTTATTGGCAGTTTATTTTTCAGATCCTTTATCCAAGCGAAAAGAGCTTATAATTATGTTAAAGATTTAAAAAAGCAAGAAGATAAGCAGACATTACTACAACAATTAGATAGTGAGACTATTTCAAACTTATATGATCAACAAGTAGCTTTTTTTAGTTTATGTGCTTTAATTGATCTACAAGAAAAAGATCTCATCCCTTTATTGAAAATCATGCTTGAAGAAGCAAATGAAACAAACCGTAAAAAAACTATGCTTCAAGAATCCTTTTCAGTGTTAGCCTATTTTGAGGGATATGAAACTTCTACTGACTTTTTAGAAGACTATGAATAGTATGATAAAGCTATAATCTTTTATACAGATACTTGGATAACAATTTTTGGACATTCATATATTAAACCTAAAAAATCTTATACTATTGATAGCTCAAAAAAAATAGCAGGTTGAAAACCAATGGCAGATGAATTTTATGAAAGTATAAGATTACTCAGCTATGGATTATTTGTTGTGTGTTCAAAAAAAAATAAAAAATACAACGGCCTAATCGTGAATACTATTTTTCAAATAACTTCTAAACCACAGATGATTGCTGTCAGTATCTGTAAGGATAATCTAACCCATGATTATATCATGGAAAGTGGTGTTTTTACAGCATCTATTCTGGACAAAGATACTCCAATGAAATTTATTGGTAGATTTGGTTTTCGCTCAGGAAAAATATTTGATAAATTCAAAGACCCTTTAGAATATCAAAAATTTATCACAGATGTACCGATTATAACAGAACATACATTAGGGTATTTAGAAGCAGTTGTAAAACAATCCGTCGATTGTGGAACTCACACCTTATTTATCGCAAAAGTTGTTGGGGGAAAAGTTCTGCGTGCTGGTGAACCTTTAACGTATATGTATTATCAAAAAGTGAAAAAAGGTAAAGCACCAAAAAATGCTCCTACATATTTCTTTGATATGGGAAAATAAAGACTAATTCTAATTATTCTTTGCTATGAAATTCGTAATGAAAATTCAATTTCTTGCAAAATTTCCGAGGCGTCAATCACAACTTTTGGTGATCGGAGTTTTTTCTTAATTTCATCCGTTGTTTTTTCCATGGGTACCGGATTTTTCCCATTTAGCCATTTTACTTTTCGACGATAAGCAGTGTCATTATAGATACGCATTTCCTCATATCTTGCTGGCCCAACAATTTGTCCAATGTAATAACCACCCTCTGTTGGAACCAACACATAATTACCTATATTCATTTCACGGATAAACCTCCACAAATCCCCTGCTATTTGACCTGACCGTCGATAATTATCATCTTTCGAAAAATATTGTTGATGAACAATTTCTCGAAATTCGTCTCTTGTCAAACTTTCATCGAGTAACCCTTCTGCCTTCGACCATCCCAACATAATATCATTTTCACGTAAATAAGCATCTACAGAACCAGATACTTTGATAATAAAAGCCCGTCTTGATTTTCCAGAATATACATCAGCTGTTATAGGAAGACCCCCATTTTTGAGGTAATAGTACATCTATTTTTCCTATACGATTAATATTATTTTTTATGTCTGCAGTATTTAACTCAAGTACTTTTTTTAGATTTTTTGCCTATAATTATTTGATTCCTAGTTCTTTTTATTGAAATATCAAATGAAACTAAGATACTTTTCAACAATATAAAATTAAAAAAGAAACTAGATGGTACGCAAGCTAAAAATGATATCCTTCATTACTTCAGAAATCTCAATACATGTTTGGCCCATGTTTAATTTTTCTTGTAATTCAGGTGTTGCGCGACTTTTGGGTATAGGAATACGATAATTTAACCAAGTAATTTTTCGTCGATATGCTGCATTAACATATTTCTTCTTTTCGTTATAATAAACTGGTCCGGCAATTTTTGCAACATAAAATTTCTTTTTCGTGGGCATGACAACATAATTTCCTACTTCCATTTCATGAATAAAGCGCCAAATATTTCCAGCTACTCTTCCAGACCGTATTTGATTGTCATCCTTTGAATAATATTCACTATGTATCAATTCTCTGAAATCATCTTGGGTTAAATCTTCATCTAAGAGATTTTTTACTCGAGAACAATTCATCATAATTTCATTTTCTTTTAATGCATTTTTTAATCTACGACCTCTTTTTCCCGCAAATCTAAATAGAAATGCTCTCCGGTTTTGAACTTGAATATTCTCTTTTTCGAGAATTGTCTTATCCTCCTTTATAGTATTATTTGAAATGTATTTTGTCCCTTAATAATATTGTGAACTATTAAGCAATTTGATATTCATTTAATAGATTGATTATGCTATGTACTCGTGTTATTTTTTAGGAAGATATTTGTCTTTTATTGTTTGTAGTTGTTGATCGGTAAACAATTTTGGGTTTTCCTTAAGAGGTGCGGTAAGAAGATAGATTTTTGCAGCCTTATTTGCTATATCAATTAAGTCAAAACACTCTTCGAATGTTACCTCTGTGGCAATAATCCCGTGATTTTCCCATAATACGAGTCTGT
>JAYEJY010000121.1:0-3869 GCA_034660795.1 Promethearchaeati archaeon
GCAAATAACAGAAAAGCAATATAAAAACTGGTATACTCTCCGGATAAATAAAATAAGAAAAAAGAAAATTGAAATTACTAGAAAATCAAAAGAGATAAGGTATATTTTAACATCTGATGAGGAAGAAGCGTATTCTTTAGAAGGTTTTTTAATATCTGCGTTCCATCCCCCTTTGAATCACACTATAGGAAAATATAAGTTCATAGAAATTACATTGAATGAAGAAATACCTCGATTACTCATATCCACAGGCAAATATTCTGAGGACAGCTATCTATATGGTCCTTTTGAACATTCAACTAATTTAGAAGTAGCTATTGATGGCTTTTTACAATTTTTTAGATTATGCAATTCTCCCAAACCATGTGAAAGGATATCTCCTCAACATATTCCTTGCTTACGATATCATATGCATCGTTGTTTAGGTCCTTGCAAAGATAATAATTCGAATATTAAAAAAGAATATCAAAAAGAATTACAAGCCTTCATTAATTCATTAAAGAATAATGGTAAACAAGTAGTGGATTATTTAACACAAATGATGAATAAAAAAATAAAAGTTAATGATTTCAAAGTAGCAGCCCTTTATCGTGATAGAATTAATGCAATTAAAATTATGTTTGAAAAGAAGTGTTTTCCTTATTTGATTAGAAAGTATTATTCACAGCTTAAAAAAGTACTAGGAGCTACTCCTTATTTTAAAATTATTTATGATATTTATACGGAAAATAACATGAAAAGCAATAGAACTTTTTTTCAATAAATTAATTAATGATTGATGAAACCATCAAAATAAATATAAATCAATTTCTACCGAGTTCGAGAAAGAGAACAAAAATAGTTGGTAGTATAAAAAATTACAAGGAGACAATAAATTGGCTAAATTTCAATTAAATATAGGAGACCCGAAAACAGGTAAAACATATAAATTTGATATTGAAGGTGCCAAAGCGACAAGTATTATTGGAACCCGTATTAGTGAAGAAGTTGAAGGAGGTCCATTAGGATTCCCCGGCTATACATTCAAAATTACTGGAGGAAGTGACCGCGATGGTTTTCCAATGCGTAGTAATCTTGAAGGTCCTATAAGAAAACGCATTTTAATATCAAGTGGACAAGGTTTCAATAATGATCAGAAGGGCATTAGAGTAAGAAAACTTGTTCGAGGAAATACTATTAATGATGAAATATATCAAATAAATATGGCTGTCGTTAAAAAAGGCGACAAGAATATTGAAGAATTAATCACTAAGGGAGAATAGAACCAGATTGCCAAAGAAAACCACTTCCAAAAAGAAAACATCTAAAGCCAATGCTAAAAAGAAGAAATCTACTAAGAAATCAAAAAGCAAAAAATCTTCCAAAAAATCTTCTAAGAAAAAAACAACCAAGAAAAAGGAAGTGGCCACTTCAATTGAAGATCTTGAGAGAAAACAACCAGAAATAAATATTGGCACTATAGGTCATGTTGATCATGGTAAATCAACCTTAGTAAAAGCATTAACTGGAACTTTTCCAGACACCCATTCTGAAGAATTAAAACGTGGCATTACAATTCGATTAGGGTATGCAGATTGTGATATTCGTTACTGCCCAAAATGTTCTAATGATAAGAAGTGGACCACTGAGAAAACCTGTCCTCACTGCGGAGAAAAAACAATTATTTCGCGACGGGTTTCATTTGTCGATGCTCCTGGGCACGAAGTTTTGATGGCCACTCTTTTAACTGGAGCAGCTATTTTTGATGGGGCTATACTTGTTATTGCAGCCAATGAAGAATGCCCTCAAGCTCAAACAAGGGAACATCTTGCTGCGATGAATGCTGTAGGAATTAAGAATATTATTATTGTACAAAATAAAATTGAATTAGTATCTGAAGAAGAAGCCTTGAAAAATTATGAACAAATTAAGAAATTTGTTAAAGGAACGGTTGCTGAAGGTGCTCCAATAATTCCAATGAGTGCCATTCATGGTGCTAATCTTAATTATTTAATAGAAACTATCGAGGAAGTTATTGAAACACCAGACAGAGATGAATCTTTAGAACCACGAATGTTCATCGCTCGTTCATTTGAAGTCAATAAACCTGGAACTAAACCTGAAAACCTTTTAGGTGGAGTTGTAGGAGGATCAATTATTCAAGGTGTTCTTAAAAAAGGGGAAGAAATTGAGATTAAACCAGGTCCCCGTTTTGGTAAGAAAGTAGAACCAATTACAACAAAAATTGAAAGCATTTTCGCTGGAACTGTAGGTGAAGTGAAAGAAGCGAAACCAGGAGGTTTAATGTCATTACGAACTAATATTGACCCCTCCCTAACTCGATCAGATAATCTTGTAGGTAATATTGTTGGAAAACCTGGGAAATTACCACCTGTCTTAGATGAAATTGAATTGGAAGTAAATTTGATGGATTTTGTTGTTGGTTTGGAAAAAAGAACAAAGGTTAAAAACCTAAATGTTGGAGAGCAATTAATGCTTAATGTCTGGACAGCAATCACTTTAGGGACAATTAAAAGTATCTCGAAAGGTAAAATTATAGTTAATTTAGCACGTCCTGTTTGCGCTGAAAAAGGAACTCGAGTTACTATCTCACGACGTATGGAAAACCGATTCCGATTGATAGGTTTCGGTATTCTCCAATAATCTTTTTTTTGAGGTGAAGGGGAAATGACTCTTCACGTAATATTAGATTCAAATATCTTACTTTATTTCGCAGAAGGACAATTTAATATCTCACAAGAATTACCAAAAATTTTACACCAGAAATACGAACTTGTATTCCTTTCTGCATGTGTAGAAGAATTAGATAAACTAGAAAAAAGGAAAAAGCAATTAAGCAAAAAAATATGGTTTGCTAAAAAATTCTTAAAAAAAATAAAAATTATTAAGTATAATCCTTCGTCTCCTAAAACAACAGATGAAAAAATCGTTGATTATGCCATCAAACATAAAGGTTCTTCGGTTGTCATGACAAATGATTTACCTCTCAAAAAGCTTTTACGTAAAAATGGCATTCCAGTTATCTTTGTAAAGAAAAAAGGACATCTTGAACTAGATGGATCCTTACCATAAATTAATTTCTTAATATCTTTGCCAGCTTTCCTTTAATTTGATAATATTATCTAGAATTTCTTTAGCATCTTTCTTCATGAATTTTATTTCTATTCCAGCATCGCGTAACAAATCAATACCTTCGGTATCAGAATATTTCCCTGAAATCACTACTCGGGAAATCATTGCATTAATAATCATTTTTGCGCAGATTTTACAAGGATACCCTGTGACATATAATGTTCCTCCTTTGGTAGTTTTGCCATGAATAGCACATTGAATTATTGCGTTTTGTTCACTATGCACACCTCTGCAAATTTCATGTTGTTGGCCACTTGGTATTCCTAGTTCATCACGTAAACAACCTATTTCAAGACAATGGGGCATTTTTCTAGGGGCACCATTATATCCTGTGGATACAACATGATTATCCTTTACAATTACGGTTCCAAATTGTCTCCGTAAACAAGTTGATCTAGTTGAAACTAATTCTGCCATAGCGGTAAAATATTCATCGACTGAAGGACGTTCTCTTATGGATTTTTTTTGTTTCTTAGAACCTTTTTCCTTGGCTGTCTTTTTAGATTCCATTTATTACACCAGATGATTCTACTCACAAAAATGAGAAAATCTATTTTAAGTCTAATGGTATTATGTAATATTAGTATTTGGAGTTTGGTAAAAAAATGGCCTATAATAAAGAATTATTAAAAGAATTCCTTGAAAAAAAGGAAAAAGAAGGATGGGATGATTCAGATCCAGAAAATGTCTTGAATAGATTAAAGTATCTATTAATTATGCATTATATTCAGAAATAT
>JAYEJY010000122.1:0-3845 GCA_034660795.1 Promethearchaeati archaeon
CACTACTCCTAATTCAGTTGTATCAATTATATTTACTCGTCCCTGTATAGTTATATCTGTAGCTGATTCAACATCACCTACAACTTTCATTGTATGAATACCATTACTAAAGCTTGTAGTATCAATATGGAAAGATTCGATTCCGGAGGGATTTATCCATGTATGAACTAATGAGTTATTTATGAAGAATTCTGCTTGGGTATAATTATATCCTGAGAAAGAAACTTGTATAGTATCTTCATCAGAAATAATACCTCCAATTTTTGGATCTACAAAACTGACAGGTAAGAGACCACTAGGTAGTTCAGCTTTTCCCCAATCATAATTGAAAACTTCACTAAAATAGTTGGCAATATTTGTATTTTTTACAATTGCACCCGCTTCACGATTATTAACCACAGAATTATTTGACCAATTAATACTCGAAATACAAACTATCTCACCGTCAACATTGATGTACTTGTTATGGTTATGTTTTAATCCAGCGAAAAATCTTACTTCAATACCATAGGATAAAAGTGTTTCAGTAACATTTTCATTGGTTGATCCAGGTTCTGGAATGAGTACTTTTATACTTACTCCTCTTTGAGCAGCAGCAAGTAAATCATCTAAGAATTCACAATCAAATTTTATGTATTGGAGTTCCACATTTATGCTAACATTTGCACTTTCTAGTAAAGAATGGATTTCAGTATAACTATTATCAGGAGAAATTACCGGTAGCACTTCAGTATATTCGTTAAAAGATTCTTCAAAGAATTGAGGAGAATAGCTACCACTTGTTGTATTATCTTGTAGTTCCCCGTTATGTGGTTCGGTACCGGCATAGGGATTACCAATTGCTTGGTCATCGAAAAATAAATTCTCAAAATATGTGGCAATATCTGTATTTTGAAATGCTAAACCCATCTCTCTGTTTTCATAAGCTTGACTATATTGTGGTATACTGGAAGGTGCCCAATTACCAGAATAAATATATGCTGTTTCAGAATCGACAATCCAAAATTTGGCATGTGTATATGCAAAAGAAGAGCTACACCAAGTAACTAATATTCCTGCTTGATCTAATCGATACGCTGCTTCCAAAGTATAATTATCTTCATATGGATTAACTCGATCATGAGAAAGAGAAACTTGAACATCAACGCCTCTATTAACCGCATCAATCAATGCGTTTACTAAGGGTTGACTTGAAAGAGTATAAACTTCTAAATAAAATGACCATATGGCATTATTTAAAGAATCCATAACTACTTGATAAGCGGAATCCGGACCAACAAAACATGTTGTTGGTATTGTTCCAGTATAGGGTTGTTTACCTCTAATCTGCTCACCAAAATTACGCTCACTACTTATCTCTGTATCATTTTTCACAAAAGCTTCATTTGTTTCCGATGTATAAGTAATTGGGAAAAGCATCAATAGAAAAATAACAACAGCTATCTTATTACGAATTATCATAGATTATTATTTGTTTTTTTTACTTAAAATAGTTAATGCCTACATTATTTCTGTTAAAAGATATTTTTTACTTACTCTTTTTTCAAAATTTCACTTGCTTTGATGAAAACTTTATCGGGTTCAGAACGACGAAGTTGATTATCAATTAATTTTTGATATCGGTTATAGAATCTCTCATCTAATTCCATTAATTCCATAATTTCTTGTTTAGATTTTTGATGGATATTTGGAATAGCAACTAATTCTTGAGCAAATTCTAACGGTGATAATCTTTGTTTTTCTGTCCTTACAGGTTCCCCCCAGAATTCTTTGAAATAATCAATATCATCTTGAGTGGCACCCCAAACATTAATTATATATTTATCTTCACGAACCCGTTGCTTAATTTGTAATTTAGGTTCAACTAAAATAAAATGACTTATGTCATCATCATCAAGGTGAACAGTGGTATTATATTTTTCAGCAATAGTTTGAAGTTGTTGCTTAATTTCATTATCTTTTGGAATATGGAAAGTAGCTTTCATAGGTACACTAGTATTATTGTTCCTTTTTATTGCTTCCTTTCTAAGCAAAAAATCTCTTTTTTTTTTATGAAAACAACTTTTTACATGCAAGAGTTATCGCTTTAGCTATATCTTTGGGGTTAATTCCTGGAGTATCAATGTGATGTTTTTGGAAAGTTTTATTGATGGTTTTCAAAATTATTTTTTGATCTACTTCTTTCCCAATTAATGCGTTTTCAATAGTAGTAACCGCATTCATCGGGTCAATAGAGAAGTCACCACTAATAATAATGTCTTTGATTGCATTATTTTCTATTTCTAAATAAACTCGTAATAATCCTCCGGGTGTTTTATGAACAGCTTCATAAAGTTGTGTTTTCCCAGAAATTTTGATTTTTCTGTCAGCTATAAGATCTTTTTTCCGATGTATGGGCATGTGTAACCATTCTGATGACGTATATTCTTCTAATAATTCAAATTGAATATCTTTTTCTTTTTCAGTTAATTTTTCGCTTTCAATAAATTTAGTATTCAAACTTTTTCCAAATTCTTGTTTAAGTAGGTTACTAACTTTCTCTCTGGATGGAACTATGTCTAGAAATTGCGTAATTGTTCCCATTCTTTCAGAAAGACTTTTGGCAACTTTATCGCGGAATTTCTCATTAGGAACTTTTAAAATTCGAACCATTTCATCAAAATTAAAATCGAAAATAATATTGCCTGTTAATATTCGTTCACCATCAACTACAGCAGCTCCATTACCGGATATTTTTTTATCTTTATATTCAATATCGTTTATTGGTATATAATTTGCATTAATCCCAATTTTCCGATAGGTTTCAACGGGGGCTTCTAAAATTTTCTTGTAAAATTTCTCCACCTTTTTAGGAATTGTTTTATTTTCAACTCGAGCAATAATTTGGTAAAATAATTGTCCCTTATCTAGATAAACGGCACCTCCACCCAGACATCTTCGTACTATTGGTAAATTCTTTTCTTTACAATAAGATACATCTATTTCATCTTCTATGATTTGATGATATCCTACGCATACTAAAGGTTTTTCTGGCCAACAAATAATCAAGGTACTGGGGATTGTGGGATCTTCTGCCATTGCTTTAGCAACACTATGATAAATTGTTTGCGTTTCAATAGGGGGTAATTCATTTAATTGTAATAATCGCCATTGATTCATTTTTAATAATCCTTAATTTTTAACTTACTATAATTAATAGCTTAATTATAAATTTTTTAGGAAATAACTTAATAAAGCTAAATTATGGATTTTTATAATAGAGGGGTGTGTTCATGAAAATAGATGGCACTAAATTTGGCTCAATAACAATTAATGGTCAAAAATATGGGCATGATGTATATCTAGATCAAAAAGGCAATATCGAAAAACGGAATAAGAAAATCTCAAAACCATATAGCACAGGCCATACCGTTTTAGGTCCTAAGGAAATTGAATATTTATTAGCAAAAGAACCTGATATATTAGTAATAGGCAAAGGTCAATATGGGGTTTTACCTATTCCCCAAGAATCTCGTGAGCTTCTCGAAAAAGCAAACATTGAAATTATTGAAGATAAGACACCTGTTATTATACCTGTTTTAAATGATTTATATCAAAAAGAAAAAAATGTCGTAGCGATTTTACACACGACATGCTAAACTTTCAAATATCTTTAATACTATTTTTTCTTCAATAATATATCATATCAATAGATTGACATTAAGAAAATTAAGTGAATTGACTGGCGTGATAAATACTAAGAAACTTACTCAGAAGGTCTTTACTGACAGGAAGCCGCATTATTCGAAAATAACTTCACCAATTATAGAAAAAACTGAATTAACTATTAATGAACAATTAAACCG
>JAYEJY010000123.1:0-3836 GCA_034660795.1 Promethearchaeati archaeon
ACTTGTGGGTTCAATTACAAATGGAAAATATTAACAGAAAAGAATTTTCAATCCTAATAATTGATGATAATAAAGATGTTTGTGAGCTTTACGAAGAAATTCTTCATACTAAAGATTATATGAACACTATAAGTGTCTATTCTGGTAAAGAAGCCACACAATTACTTACCTCTCAGTTTTATAATATCGCTTTAATAGATCTTCGATTACCAGATATGACAGGAATAGAATTAATTTCTAAACTAAGAAATATTAGCCCAGAAACAGAATTTATTATTATTACAGGATATGGTTCGCTAGATTCAGCTATTAAAGCATTACAATTTCAAATAGGTGGTTATCTAGAAAAACCAATTAGTTCTGAAAAATTAATAAAAACTATTGATGATGTTGCAATAAAACAAAAGCTTCATTTAGAAAATAAAAAATTTCTTAAGGATTTAGAATCAGCAAACGCTGAAATTATGTTTCTAAATGATCTCCTTGTCAATAATGTCGATGAAATGAATCAATCTTTATTAATGACAATGGTACAAATTGAAGACTTAAATCCATCAAATGAGCAAATTAAGATTTTGCAACTTTTTAAAGAAACAATCACCAAAAATGCCCGCTTAACAAGAAATATCCGTCAATTAAGAAAATTAGCCTCTCTTTCTCCAACTTCTTTCGTCAAAATAAATTTATCAGAACATATAACACGTGCAAAAAATCGAGTTATACATGATTTTCGTAATAAAAAAATTAACATAATGGGTGATATCAACACACCCCGATTTGTATTTGCAAATAACAATATCTTTTATCTCTTCGTGGAACTTTTTACGCTTGCAGTATTAAATGATCCAAAACCAATAGTTAAGATCAATCTTTCTTTTAATCCAAATAAAAAAAGCAAGAGTATTTTTTGGCAAATTAAAGCAGAAGGGTTTTTATTTCATTGTATATCCCACCAAAAAAATATCAAACAACTTCATCAATTAACAAATAAAACTAATAATCGTTGTTTTCAAGAGTTGGGTCCATTTTTAATAAATGCTTATATACGGAAATTTGATGGTATTATCTCATCTGAAGATAAAAAGGAAATGAAAAATAGAGTTATTTTTTCATTACCAGCATTTACAAAAGAATAAAAGAAATGATTAACCTTTTTGGTAAGTTAATCAAATATTATTTTTCTTTATCTTTTTGGATTTTCAATAAAATTGAAGTTAAACCAATACCGCCAATAATTGTAAGGAGTATTTCTAAGAATGGTAGACCACCGGCGGAAGTTGTGTTAGTGAATGTTGTAATATATGTAGTAGTGGTTTCATTTACAGTTGAAGTTGTTATGAGGAGTTGTGTCCATTCTTCTATAGTTGGGGCATAAAGAGCGGTAAACATCAAAGTCCAGAACAATGCAAATAGAGCTAAATAAGGGAAAAAGCCACTTAGCAAAATTTCTTTCCAATCGAACTCTAGATTAAAGAGGAAAAAGAATCCAGCTGTTATAATTGCATATTGCCCAATAAGTAAAAATAACCACCAACCTCCTTGTGCACCTGCTAATCCAAGAATCGTACCAGTAATTACTCCTGAAAGTACTTTTATCCAATAAAATCTCTGAAGATTATCCATATTTTTGAAGTTTTGCCATTTCTTTTGGAACCAATTATCCGGTTCTTTGCCCTCTTCCAGCTTTTTTTGTTCTTCAGGTGGGACAAAATCCTCTGGTAGTTCATATTCATCATAATCTATTTCTTGCTTTTCCCCGGATTCTTTATCATCTTCGGAAATGTCTTCGTACTCACTTAGATCACGTTCCTCCGACTTTTTGTTATTAGACTGGGGGGAAGGTTTTTGTTTCTTATTCTTTTTTGTCATATTATGGTGACTCCAAATGAAGAATTCTATGTCAAATTTTGATTTACATGCTGTAATAAATGAACTTACACAGCGTTTAAACGGGTGTCAGCTTAAAAATATTTTCGAAATGAATGATTTGTTTTTCTTTCGTTTTCGTTCCAGAAGCGAAGGGAGATTAGTGCTCCTTGTTGAACCAGGACGTCGGCTTCATTTAACGAAATTTAAGCGTGATTATCCACCTAAACCATCTGGTTTATGTAAAGCTTTCAGAACTCATATTAAAGGTAAATGGTTAAAAAGGATATTTCAATATGATTTTGATCGTGTTTGTGTTTTAGAATTTGAGATACAGGATGAAATTTATCAGCTTATCATCGAACTTTTTGGTAAAGGAAATCTTATTCTGACAGGGCCAAATAAGAAAATTTTAGTTGCAAAACACTATAAGAAAATGCGTGATAGAGACATTCATCCTGGTGTTATGTTTGATTTTCCACCGAGTTCAGGTCGTAATTTCATTGAGGCAAAATTAGATTGGGTTAAGCAAGAATTAGAAAAAGGGTCACCAAAATACATCCCATCTGTTCTTTCACCTCTTTTGAACATTGGTAAAACCTATGCTGAAGAAATTTGTTTACGAGCAGAGCTTAATCCTAATCAAGCTCTTGACGAATTGTCGGCTAATAAAATTGCTGATCTATTAAATGGGATAAAGAATTTAAGAAAAACAGTAAACACTTCTGAACAAAAACCAACAATTTATTACAAATCAAAAAAGCAAGATGAGGTTGAAGACATAACTCCTTTTCCTTTACAAGTGTATGCAGATTATCCGTCAGAACATATGGACTCAATGTCAAATGTTCTAGATGAATATTTTAGTTCACATGAAAAAGAAAAAGTCTCTGAAGAAGAATTATCGGCTGAAGCACAAAAAATAGAACAATTGAAGGTAGTAAAACAAAAACAAGAGAATCATTTGAAAGGATTAAAACATACCGCAAAAAAAGATAAGAAAAAAGGTGATCTTTTATATCTTCATATGAAGGAAGTAGATGATTTAATTGATACAATTATGGATGCACGAAAAAACAATATTGAATGGTCAGAAATTAAAGAAAAAATATCTCAAGCAAAAGAGAAGAATATGAGAGGGGCAAGATTAATTAGAAAAATAGAAGAGGATAATAAAACTCTAAAAATCAAATTGAATGATACTAATATTTCTTTAAATTTCCTAAAAAATGTTTCAGAAAATGCAAATAAATTCTATGAAAATGCCAAAAAAGCTAAATCAAAAATTCCCGGTGCTAAAAAACAAATAGAAAAATTAGAGGAAAGAATAAAAAATCTAGAATTAGGTTATGAAAAACTTGCTGACAAAGAACAAATAATGCTTGAAAAAAGAGATCGGGAATGGTATGAAAAGTTTCATTGGTTTAATTCATCAGATGGATTTTTGGTTCTTGCTGGAAAAAATCAACGTTCAAACACTCACTTAGTAAAAACATATATGGAACCTCATGATCTTTTTCTTCATGCAGACGTTCATGGTGCATCTGTTGTAATTATAAAAAGTAAAGGGAAAGAAATCCCTCAAAAAACAATTAAGGAAGCAGCACAATTCTCCGTTGATTATTCCTCGGCATGGAAAGACCGATTAAGTACTGCTGATACCTACTGGGTTAAACCTGAACAAGTTTCTTTCTCAGCACCATCAGGTGAATATCTTGCGAAAGGGAGTTTTATCATTGAAGGTTCAAAAAATTATATGAAAAATGTTCCCCTTTCATTAACAGTTGCACCTGTAATTGAAGAAAAATGGGCCTATATAATTTGTGGACCTAATGACGCAGTAGAAGCAGCTTCATTAGATTCACGATCAAAATTAATTCAAATAGTACCTGGTGATATTCCAAAAAGTCGGATGGCAAAAATTATTGTTGAAAAATTTGTAGAAGATTTAGAAGAGCCAGATAAAAAGA
>JAYEJY010000124.1:0-3758 GCA_034660795.1 Promethearchaeati archaeon
CATAGGTAACCTTTAGGGAAACAACTTTAACCTGTTCTTTAGCAGCATAATCCCAATCAATATCAGAGGCACTATCAATTATGAATCGTATTGTCATCAGTATTCATCAGTAAGAAAAGTTCTTACTATATTTCTTCAATTATTTACTCATTCAAAAAAGTATTGCTTGAAAAGAAAAAATAAAAAAATAAATAGGAGTAGAATATCGCAAAAAAAAAGTGCTAATTCTACTTTGCTTTGAAAAGATTCTAAACTTAGAATCTTCGTCTTCTTGGGCGTCTTTTGCGATAGCATTCTTGGCAATAAACAGGTCGTTCACCATCTGGTTCGAAAGGAACTTCTGCTTCTTTTCCGCATTCATCGCAAATTATTGGCCACATTTTTCGATCTTCGTTATCAGACATTATATATTCACTATCATTTAGTCGATAATCATACTTTTATACAGAAATTCAAAGCGTTAATATCATAATAAATAGATCAGATAAAACTCCTATTCTATATTTTTAGAATTAGCGACTTCATTTTCTTGTAATACTAGTATGTTATATTATTCTCACGATAACTTCCTTTTAAATATTTGCTATTAGTGGATAAAAAAACTATATAATTAATCATTTAAACTAATAAGAAAAGAGTTGTAAATACAACCTTCATATAACAATATAAAACTCTGCTTGTAATTGGTCGTTTTTCTTGCTAGGAACTTTTTTCTGTGGAGGTGTATCAATCGCATCTGTTTTATTTGTAGTTTTTTTCTTCTTTTTCTTTTCAGGAGTTTCTTTTTCTGTTTTAGCTTCTCGAATTATGGCTTGCATTGTTTTTTCAATCATTTCCGATTTGCTACTATCACTTGTTTGCTCATCCACAAAATAATCTTGTAAAACAATCCTAGTTTCGGGGAATTCTTTCCCATGTCGTAAACGTTTAAAGGCGTTGTTTTTGGAATCGCAAAAGAGTTTGAAATTAAAATTAGTGATTTTTTTTGCCTCCATCTTACGGTATTCCATAAGCCATTCGACGTCAGAAATTGTTAATATTATCTCATCTAAGAGGGTTATTTTCTTCATTTCTGTTGTGAAATATGAGTCTCTTATTTGTAATGGTATTGGTCTTCCCCATTCTTGCATTTCGTCTATAAGTACTAATAGAAACGCTAAGGGATTGTTTTCAAACGTAAAATCATGCAATCTGTCTTTGAAATTATGGACAGCAATTGCTTGTGCTGCTTTGATATATCCCTCGAGTTCATCTTTGTTATCTTTAATATAGTCTATTGACCCTATACTCCTCAATAATGCTAAGGCACCAATAACTCCATGATCTAAATTAATTGGTGATTGATGATGATATTCATCATGACCATTAGATGTACTAATAAATTGTAATGTTTCAGGTTGCGGGATGGTATCTAAATTTTTACTTGCCCCTATTCTGATCAATTTTTTAGCTTCTTTTGATAAGCCTTCTTCTAATAGCTCTAAGTAAGGATCATTCTTTTTGGTTTTCAACATTATCTCAAAGGGGACAATCTCAAGATCTAACATCGGATAACATTTTAAAATCTGATTTAATAGTGCATAATTTATTGATTTAGTCATTTTTTGCAAGGGATAACCTATATCATGAATCAGTCCCATTGTCCACCAGATTTCTTCTTTAAGCAATGTCTTATCTAATTCTGTAAGATCAGCTACTTGATTAAGTAATGTTCCTACTCCTAAATCTTGCTCAAGTAAGAAGTCCCCTAAAACAGCAACCCGTAATTGATGTTCCGTATGGTCTCGATAGTATTTTCCGGCACTGGTACTATAAAGAAAACTCTCAAAATCTGGCAAGGATTGGATCAGGTATAAAATCCCATCCAGATGTATTCCTCGTTCTTTCGTGACATCATATAATGCTTCTGAAAGCGTTTTTCGTTTGCCAGTAATAAAATCAATATCAAAGCCATATATATCTGAAACTTTCTGACTAGTTTTTGCCATTTGTTGATTTATTGTATCCATAATATTTGTGCCTAAATTGGATAAAAAACCGCCAATGTTCCCGAAATGAGCTAGTTTTTTAGGGATTGTTGCAAGTTTTTCTTGAGTAGATTGAATTATTTGCTCTACTTCCATCATATCAGGGAGATCTTTTTTAGCTTTCTTAATTTCCGCTAATGCTTCTGAGTTACCTTCAACCTCCTTTTCCACTAAATCCATTAGGCCATCAATCCATTCTGTAAAACTTTTACTTTCTTTAGAAATTCGATTTAAAACCCATTGGTCATTTATGTGATGACTACTCATTAAGAAATCCCTAGTAAAAGTCATACTATCGGTTATTTATTCTTTAGCTAAAAATTGTAAAATCAATAAAAAAAGAAAAAAAGAATAGGGTTTTTTTATAATTCGTAATTTACAGGTTCATCATTTTTATAGACTTGTTTAGGCTCCTCTTCAGTAGCTGTTGTAGTGGTATCTTCTTTCTTATGTAACACAAGACCACCCAGTGTCCCCGTTATTACATTGAAAATTGCTGATATTGCTGAGAAAATGAATGCTATGAGTAAACCAATGAGAATAAAGACAATAAGTATTTCTTGTGGAAAATCTGACGCTTCATAGAGACCGAGAGTTGCGACTTCAAAGATAACTGTAAAGATCGTTGTACCCATTATAAGAGCAATTATAACCATTACAATAGCATTAAGTAAAAAGCTAAAAATTGACACAAATAATCCAGCAAGTGCACCTTTCCCTGGTGAGCGAGCAATAATTCCAGCGATAAAACCAGCAAGGAGAAAACCACCTATTGAAAGTCCGATAAAAGAACCCATTGAGTCTGTTGTGTTGGCGATATATATGCTGAGTATAAATAACCCTGCACCAATAATTGAGCCTATAAAACCGCCTAATAAGGCACTTCCTTTAGCCATAATAATCATCTGATGAATTATCTGAATTATAGTACATTATTGAGTTAATAAAAAATTCCCTTCACATATTGTATATCTTAATTGATATCGAAAAGAGGGGGCTTTTACCTACATATACTGGAGATAAAGGATTTAATCAGGATTTTTTTGCATAGAGGAAGCTTCGTCTGAGGATTGATTATTAAAAGAACGTAAAGAATTAACTGAGCGAAGGTTTTTCGTGAGAAGGTTATTGAAATGTTCAAAACCATACTTGAAATCAATCTTCGACCAGAAATACACAAATGCAACCCAGAAAAGAGAAAAGGTTAAAACGAATAAGATAATAGCCCATGGATTAGTCATAAAAGCATCTATTTCTCCATAGGGAACAGTAATATCCCCGAAAATAGCGTGGAATCCGACAGCTAATCCCCCATTAATGAAAGCCTCCATTATGTATAATGTTAATGTTACTTTCCCAAAATCACGGATCAATTTCGTTCGTTGTTTTAGTTTTGTTTTCATCTCAGCTGGTATGAATTCCAGTTTCTTGATGAACAGAAGAAAGAGTAAACACATGGAACCTACAGCAAAAAATAACAATTCTCGGGGATAAAACTGATAGTCAAAAATAGCAATGAGGGCAGGTATTGGATCAGCAGCTAAAATGACATCAATAATAATATGGATAACAAAAGCAATCAAAAAAGTGAAGCCAAAACCAAAACCGAAATATTGAATTATTTTGTAGCTAATTTTTTCTTCTTTATATAAAGCAATCAGATACCCCCCAATAATTCCCAAGATAACAAATAAGCCAACTGGAAAAAATGAGAGATGATTACCAACGAAT
>JAYEJY010000125.1:0-3738 GCA_034660795.1 Promethearchaeati archaeon
AAAGAAAATTATGAAAACTGTAGAGCCAGGTGGATATAAAACTCCTATAGATTCAAATAAATTATGAAACCAGAACCCAACTGGATCTAGAAAACTAAGTAAACCCAAGACGTTTGTTCTCCTATAAATGTATTTTCGATTAGCTGTGCTATATCACACATAAAAGATTTCTTATTAGTTAATATTTGTTAGAGATTATTTATTATAAATATCCTCGTATAAGCTATTAAAAAACAATTAAAAGAGAAAATTCTTTACTATTAAAAAACATCAATATAAACAAAATATTCAAAAAGGAAAAAGGAAAATGCCTAAAATAGTCTAAAAGTATAAAGCCTATTGAATAAAAAATGGATTGTTGATTATTGATGAGACCCGAAGAACGATTTGCAAAAAAGGTTAAGCGAAAACCCCCAAAATACGATGCAAAAGGCCATGATGTAGAAAAGAAAACAGGTTATACAAGATGCGCTATTTGTAAAGCTAAGATATCAAGTTCCCAACGAAAACCTTTACGAAATAGTTTTAACAATCCTAAAAGCCAAACGAGAACCAATAGACCTTATGGAGGATACCTCTGTAATAAATGTCTCCGGGAACAGATTGTAAAAGCAACGCATGCTCTCGAAGATTGAAAGAAAAAAGGATACAAAGCTATTTTTTTCTTACATTATATTTTTCAAAGTAATTTTTTTCACAGATAATTTAAAACAATAGTTATTCCGAATTAAAAAAGGTTAAAAAAATGAATTTTACCCTACCTAAGAACTTGACAAAGACTAAAGAGTTTGAAGTAAAAGAACAACACATCGCTGATTTTCTTGGCAGTGGAAAAGTATCAGTTCTTTCAACACCATCTATGATTCTTTTTATGGAACAAACTGCAATGTTAGCAGCTAAAGATCAGTTACCTGAGGGTTGGATAACAGTAGGAACAAGAGTTGATATAAAACATTTAAAAGCTTCAAAATTAGGAGCTACAATTTCAGTAAAAGCTTCTTTAAAAAAACAAGAAGACAAACATTTAGTCTTTACAGTTGAAGCTTATTGTGAGAAAGAATTAATAGGCTCAGGTATTCATGAGCGGCATATTGTAAATAAGGAAAAATTCCTTGCACGTTTAAAAGAATAGGAAAAAAAGAGTAGATATACTAGACTTATCTAGCATACAATTTTTTTAATCAACAGGTTGCATACTATCTATTAAGATAATTATTACAGACATTCCTATTGGAATAAGAATATACGTTAAAACAGCCATTAGAATGGTGCCTGTTGTACCTGTCCCACTTGACATTATTGCTAAAACTGCAAGCATGATTATCAAGAAGATAGGTGTAACAACTCCGATAACAAGAAATAATTCTGCAACAACACCAAGACCTTCAATAAATTCTTTCTCTTCGCGAATTTTCTCACGCATTAATGCCTTTGTTTCATTGGTTAAATAACCTGTAAGATCTCCACCGGATGTTACAACAGAAACAAGCCCTTCAAGAAAGGCTGCGTAGACTTTAGAAGGAGAGTTTTCTGCAGCAAGTTCAAGGGCACTTAGAAGGTCATAGCCCAGGATTTCAATATTCCTTGTAATTCGTTCCGCTTCCTTGGAGATTTCTAATTGAATATTCTCATTTGCCAAAGCCATGAATGCTTTATCTGGTGAGACACCTGCGGAAGCCATAGCTGCAAGAAAGGAGCTAGCGGTTGGTAAACCTGATTCTAAAGCTCTTTTTCTATTACTCGCCACATATGAGGGGTAGAGATAAAATCCGAGAAAAACAAAGACTGGTAATAGGATTCCAACTAATATAGGTTCTATCCAGGTAATTGCACCATAAGCTAAATAAAACATCCCAAAAGCAAAAGGAAATCCTAAAACTAACGCAATAAGGGTTGTTAGGACTGTCGTGGCAAGATACATCCGTAAACTAATATCCATGCCAGCCTTACGGAGTGTTTTTCCTAAATCTTCGAATCGAGGTAAAACAGGTTCTAGGAGCTTCCCAATACGAAGATATGCTATCCTTCTAAATACTTTACTCATTAGCTTTTTACTTCCTTACTCAAGAATATGTTTTTATTATTTTAAAGATTATTGCTCTTACATTTTTATATCATTATAAGCATAAATAGGTATATTTTTACAATATTTAATTGTTTTTAAAATGGAAAAATAAAAAATAAATAAAAAAAGAAAAAAATCAGAGTTATCGGAGATCTCGTACAGCTCGTTCATATGTTCTATCGGGATTACTATAATACTCTCGGATAACTGTTGCAACATCGGTCCAGTGACGAATACGTTTCTTAACCATCCAGCGTAGAATTGTTTTACGACGCTCGATTTCATCCCAACATTCTTTATCGCTTAATCCTAGTTGATCGCGTATTTTTTCAACAATATATGATCGTCCAAAGAAATTGAAATTATCTTCTTTTGGATTCCATTTAAAGACGGGATTCGTTAATAATTCATTCGTTACAGGGTCAACACCTGCGATTTCAGTGACTGCTACTGTTCTTCGAAGGAACTTACCTTTAACACGAATTTTGGCTTGAACTGCAATAACATCTAATGACCGTAAGAGGGTTCTGGGAATATTCATTGGTTCTGATTCGAGCCGATGAATAACTGATTCTACGGAATCGCCGTGTATAGTAGAGAGACCCAGGTGCCCAGTTGCCATTGATTGGAATAACATATATGCTTCTTCACCACGGATTTCTCCAACTAAGATATAATCTGGTCTTTGTCGGAGAGCTGCTTTCAGTAAGTCAAACATTGATATTTCTCCCCGCTTCTTACCATCACTTTCGACTGTTCCAAATCCTAATCTGGAAACTGCTGGAATCCAGTTTTCATGAGGGAGATTAATTTCTGCTGTATCTTCAATTGAAATGATCTTTGCATCTGGAAGAATAAACATTGAAATACAATTAAGGAGAGTTGTTTTTCCAGAAGCAACACCGCCAGAAATCATAACCGAGTGACGATTCTCAATGATAAACCAATAGAAAGCACCCATAAAGGGGTCTAGAGTATTTAACATGATTAAATCTGTGATTGTCATTGGATCAGAACGGAATTTACGAATGGTAAATGTGGATCCTCTTTGGGTGACTTCTTTACCATAGGTAATGTTAATTCTGCTGCCATCAGGTAACGAAGCGTCAACAATAGGATTAGCAACACTAATATGCCGTTCGGATCTCTGAGCAAGTTTGATGACAAATTTATCTAATTCATCAGGATCATCGAAAACTACGTTAGTTGGAATGGATTCATATTTTCTATGCCAGACATAGATAGGAACTCCAACACCATCACAAGAAATATCCTCAATCATATGGTCTTTTAGCATAGGTTCTATTTTTCCAAATCCTAAGAGATCTCTTTGTACATAATAAAGAATTCTATCAAATGATTCTTCTTTTAATTTCAATGAATAATCATTAACTATATCGAAGACCTTTCTCCGCAGATATTCCGCTGCTCGATCTTTTTCTTTTAACATTGAAAAGTCGACATCTAATTCCTCAATCAGAATTTGTTTTATAATATTGAATTTTTCTTCCTCTTTTTGCTCGAGAGGAACTTCCACCACAATATATTGCGTCCTATTGGAAATAGGGTCAGTTTGAATCAAACAGTAACTAAAGGGTGGAATTAGTGGATATGTTTCCTCTAAAAGAGGGGCAGATTCAATTGAGGAAATAGGTTTCATTTGGTCTTCATCG
>JAYEJY010000126.1:0-3729 GCA_034660795.1 Promethearchaeati archaeon
TTTTCGCATGATATTTAATTCTGCTTCTGATTTTATGAGACGGGCTTCTTGAATAATTTTTGTAGAATTAGTAAAAGTAACATCAGTTAATTGTTGTTCTATTTTTAAATACCACTCATACCATAATTTATTGTCTAAAGCAATTGTACTTTTTTCAAACCCTAAACTTTTAAGAATGGCTCTTAATTTTTTGAAGGGATTCTCATCTTCTTCCCACGTTTCTATATTTGAAACAATTGCTGTTTCGGACATCCGTTTTTCTTCAAAGCCTGGGCAAAGAAGGATAGGTTCCTTATTTTGTGGAATAATGGCAATAGTTGGTCGTTCACTTGGATGTATTTGTAAATTTGTTGCATAAAAAAGGTCAACACCTGCAAATAAGAGTAAACAATCTACGTCATTTTTGTCCATTAATTGTTGAAGATTCTGTATTCTTTTTTTGTGCATTGAAATCTTAATCCTTTCTTGTAAATGTATAATCCTTTAGAAAATAAAAAATTATTCTTTTTTAGATTGCGGAGCAGGTTTTGATTTTGCAACAACACTTCGTATCGCTGCTGTTAAGTCATTTTTGAAAGAAGAAGTTAATTGTTTTTTGTAGTTTAATGCATTTTTGTAAGTAAAACCTGACCTATGAGTATGTCCTCCACCACCTAATTTTGCTGCAATAAGACCAACATCATAAGTGTTACTTCTTAGCCCTATACGAAAGTTAGTGGTATCAATTGATAAATAGATATCCTCTACACATATTTCGTCTAAAAATTTAGCAACTTTTCCCCGAGGAAGAATAGCTGATTCAGCTACTGCAATAGAAATATTGCCTAATCTTATAATTTTGTAACTTTTACGTATTCGATCTTTTTCAGCTTCAAATACTTTATATGCTTCTAAATACTCATCCATGACATATTTTTGTTCAAAATTACCACTAGCAAATTTTTCTCTTATACTAATCAGTTTATCCATATCTGACCGATAATAATCAATGATAGTATAATAGATATCAGCCAATTTATCCTCAACATCAAAATCACCATTATGAGCAATTCGAGCGATTTTTTTTGCAACATCATCTTCCGGCCGGAATCGTTCTTGTACCAATTCAGCTGCACAAACAGTGGTATCATGAATAAATTCGTCCAAAATGGATTCCAGAAGTTGTTTGTGTTCATCAGTAATCCGGTGATGATCTATCCATATTTTCCTAGCTTCTAAGCGTCGTAAAGGAGAAATAATTTGGTCCAGATATGATGTGTTTAAACCGATATCACTTACAATTAATATGTTAGGTTTTTCGTTAATAGCTTTCAAAACATATTCTGTAAAATTATAGTAATCAACTAAATAACCTATAGGTTCAATGTTTAACTCCCGGAAATAACGGAAAAGAATTGCTTGCGAACCAATGCCATCTGGATCTATTGCGTGAGAAATTGAAATAACTTTAGGAGCTGTCATAATTATTTTACAAAACAATTTAATTGTTAAAAGTATTTATTGCTTAAAAAAACATTAAGGGGTTTTTTACGAAATTTGAATTTTTAAGAAACTTAATTAAACTCATTTTCTTACAATGATTTAAATAAGGTTTTTATTTGCGTTCCTTTTGTCGTAAATTATCTGATGGATAAACTTCCATTAAGTGACAACTGAATAAATATTATGGGGTAGAATCACCAATAGGTGAAAAATAAGATGAATATCATTCGAACAACAGTTAAAGGTCAAACAGCCCTTGGGGCATTTGCATTGGCAACAGACAAATATGCAATAATTTCCGAAGGCTGGAGTGACAAATCGATCACAGCAATAACCAAAGCGTTAAACGTAGACATTATTCAAAAAAATTTTATTGATACATCACTTGTAGGTATAATGATTGCGGGAAATTCTAATGGGCTTATTTTACCTCATCTTGTTAGTGAAAAAGAAGTAAATTTCTTACAAGAAAAATTAGGAGATTCTATCAATATTGGGATTATTGAAAGTAAAATCACTTGTTTAGGAAACTGTATCCTTACAAATGATTATGGGGCAGTTGTGCATGAACAATTTGAACCTGAAGCTCTTATAATAATTGAGGAGACATTAGATGTTGAAGTTGAAAAAGGAAACATTCTAAATTCGCCTTTAGTAGGTTCCCAAGCAATTGCAACAAATCGTGGAGTCTTATCTCATCCATTAACAACGGAAATGGAACTAGAATGGTTAAGTGAACGATTTGGTGTCAAAACAAATGTTGGAACAATAAATCGCGGTATCCCACAAGTAAGCATTGGTTGTTTTGCGAATTCTACAGGAGCGATAACCGGAAAAACAACGACGGGACCTGAATTACAACGATTATTCCAAACCCTAAAAGGTAGCTAATTATTTATTCACTTTTCCAAAAATAATAAAAACGGTAAGTGTTTTCCATTCTAATAACAGAAAAAAAAAGTTGATAATAATGGCAAAAAAAGAAACAGTAAAAAATTATAAAATTCGTATGCAAAAAAAACCCTTTTCATTAAAGCAATATTTCGAAATTGAAATTAGAGCATTAGATAAGGAAAAAGCATTGGATAAAGCATATTCATTAATAGGTAGTAAACATCGTGTTCCAAGACCATTACTACATATTCATAGCATCAAAAAAATTAAGAATACTGAATTAAAGAATCCAATATTACGAGAAATTGCTGGGAATGACGAAATAATTATTCATACCAAGAATGAATAAAAGTCTTCTCAAAGCAAGACTAATAAAGATGCAGAGATTAAGCTAATAATAATGTGAAGTGAAAAAAATGAGCAATGAAGAGTTACAAAGACAACTGCAACAAATATCAAGTACAATTCAACAATTTGAAGAGTATGCAAAACAAATACAAACCCAATTAGAATCATTAAATACTTACTCAGTTGATTTAAACAGATCAAAAACCACCCTTTCTAATCTACAAAAAGAAGAGAATCTTGAAGAATCATTAATTCAAATAGGCTCAGGTGTCATGATTAAAGCAAAACCACTTGATATTAAAAATGTATTATATAATGCTGGTGCTGGAGTCATTGTTGATAAACCAATTGAGGATACAGTCAAAAAAATTGAAGAAAGGATAGATGAAGTAGAAAATGAAAAACAAAATCTATCAAATCAATTACAACAAATTTATGAACAAATGGCAAATTTAGAACGCCAAGGACAATCTATAATCCAGAAACTCCAAGGACCATCAAGTCCTCAATATGACCCTAATCTTGTAAGCTAATAATAATAGATTTATTATTTTAAATTCTTTTTCAAATGAAATAATTACAATGATATTAGAAATTAAGTGAAGTGAGACTTTGTTTAAAAAAATAAAGGAAGGATTAGATACTGCTGTAGAAAAAATTACTCAGAAAGAATTAACAGCAGAGAAATTAGAAAAACCCCTATATGAATTACAATTAGCACTTATTTCTAACAATGTTGCAGTTCCCATTGCTGAAAGAATTGCTAAAGAAGTTGAAAATGAATTAGCTCAAACGAAAGTTGGGAGATTAGCTAGTAAGAAAAAAATAACCTATGAAGCTCTAAGGAAATCAATAATTAACATTCTCACTTCCCCTCAGAAAGATATTGATATTCTTGATCTTGTTGAGAATAATAAGAAAAAAGGACAGACATCTGTCTTAGCAATGTTCGGTCCAAATGGTGCTGGAAAAACAACGACTATTGCGAAATTAACGCAATGGTTG
>JAYEJY010000127.1:0-3712 GCA_034660795.1 Promethearchaeati archaeon
AAATTAAACTAAAAACAAGTAATAATAAACTGGTTTTATATTTGGCCGACTTTATTTTTTGAGGAAGCAAGGGTTATCATGAGATATTTAATTTTAATACATAAAAAGGTATTTTTTAGACTCATGATTCTTGTAAATAATCCCTTAAAATGAAGAAGCATTATTTCTAGTAATTAGCTGAATTTTTAGTTTTGCCCATTTATAATCTTTTATTAAGTAGTTTAATTTCTTGTTTCAATGCAGTTTAAAAGCTAAATTTAAGGAAATAGGAATGTATTAAAATGGAACTTAAAATCAGTTCTACGAAAATGGCAGATTATTTTCCAAGGCATTTTAAACACTATCTCCCAAAATTAAATGAAAAAGAGATTTCTATTTTAATACAAGCACTTGTGGAAATTCAACAAAAATCAAAGAGTGACTATCGAAATTTTTGTGAAGCAGTTATTAATGCAGCAATGAGAGAAATAGGGTATCATCCAAACCTTGAGTTTATGGCAGCAGAAATTGCATTTGAAATTAGAAAATTTACCGAAATTGAAAAACTTGCTAATTTATCGAATAATGCTTTCGTTTTGCTACCTTATATTAAAGCATTAATCGCAAAAAATTCTTTGAGTCGAGCAATTGCAAATATTCGTATCGTGGAATCAAAAATTGGCTCAGAAGATTTTGCTCAAAGAATCGACTTGTTTCTTATAAAAGCAGAATTGGAATATACAAAAGGTAATTTAACAGATGCCCTGTTCATTACATTAACGGCTAAAGAATATTGTAATAATGCAAGTACACATTTCTATTTTGCAGAAAGTGATAAGAAAACTGTTGAAATATTAGAAAAAGAGAGTAAAATACTGCTTGCAATGGGAAGATATGAAAAAGCCTATGAGGATATAATTGAAGGACTTACAATTGCTAAACAATTAGATTACAAACCACTTATAGTTAAATTTGAACTTTATCATGGTGATTATCTCATACAATACAGAAGAAATTTCACAGAAGGGAGTGATCATCATCAAAGAGCTGCAAAGTTAGCAAAAGAATTACTAAATCCCCACTTAATTGCCTTAACACTCAAAACTATAGGAGAAAATCTAAAAACACAAAGAAATTTGATTGAAGGCTTACGTTTCTGTAAACACGCTGAACAACTTTTTAAGAAAATTGGTGACGAACAAAAAAGGCTTTTTTTGGTAAATACTATTGCTGATTTACTCCTAAATTTTGGTAAAACTTCCGAAGCTATTTCAATATTATTAGAATTAGAAATAACAAATGGTCGAAAAGCAAGAACTTACTTAAATCTAGTCTATGCTTTTATCCAAACAGATGATTTGGATCAAGCTGAAACGTATTTAGAAAAAGCAGAGAAAAAGCTACGTGGCCAAGGAAATCTGCCAGGAGAATTTCTGCTTATTTATTACAAAGGACTAATAGAATTTCAGTCAGGTGAATTCGCACAAGCAGAAGAAACATTCGCCCATGCACAAGAATTTGCAGAAATGAATAAATTATCCTATCAAGCATTAAAAGCAAATTTACAATTAATAAATGTCTTAGTGACAAAGAATAAAGCATTTCCTTCAAAAAGAAATTATAAAAAAGCAAGATATGCAATTGACGAATTAAATTCAAATATTAAACATGACGATTCATCAATTGATTACAATTCATTACTTCTTCTTAAAGCAACTTTATTGTTTTCAAATAAGGAATTCAGTAAAGCGAAAGAATTGTTTAAGAAATTAAAAGAAAATTTTGAAAAGTTAGAGCTAAGATCACAAGTTGATATTGTAGAAAATTATCTTGAGAGAATACCTGATAAAATAAAAAGTGAAGGTCAACCTATTACAAAGGTTGATAATACGGACATGATTTCATCCATTGATATATTGCAACAATCAGCTAATATATCTCAAGATATATTCACATTTAGAGATGATTCGTCTGGATTGTCTCAAGAGCCTCTTGATATTCAGGCTAAACCACAAATGTTACTTCTTCTATCAGATTCCGGATTACCACTATATTCTCATTATTTCTCAGAGCGATTCAAAAAAATGGATGAAACACTTATATCCGGATTCCTAGGAGCAATAATGTCCTTTACTGAAAAATTGGAAACTTCTAATGATGCCCAACAAAATCTCTTCAAACGAGGTTTTCTACAAGGAATAAAACATGGGAACTTTGAAATTTTAATCGAACGTAGTCCCAATTTCATTGTAGCAGTCATTGCTGAAAAAGAAAACTATCTCTTACGTCGACAAGTACGTCGATTCTCTGATGAATTAAGTGTTTTACATTTAATTGATGAGGAACCTCTAGTAGTAATGGAAGGAACAAATAGATATTATATTGAAGGCCTTATCTCTAAAATTTTTTAAAAAGAAAGAAAAAAAGAAAAAAGTAAAAGAAATTATAATTGTTCAGACTCTGGTAAAGTTACTCGTTTTGTTTTAGGTGTTATGACACCATTAATAATTTCAGTGCTTATTAATTCTACAAATTGTGGAGAATTACTAGTTATTCCCACAACCTCACCAGAAACATCCAGAGTTGCAATTAATCCTTCTTCCTTATGATCACGTCCTATAGCATAATATGGAGCAGTGGCATCAATATCTAAAGATTTTAATTGAATATTATCTTTTGACATGAGGCTCTTTATAAGGGACGCATTCTTGAATTGATCAAAATCAGATATCACGATGATCCTTGTTCTTGGATTGCTGTTGAGAAGCAAATCTTCAGGGATATCTTGTACTTTCGGATAAACAAGTGTGACAGTTGATTTTACTCTATTGAAAATTTCTTTCATTTGAGCTAAGACAGCATCTTTTCCAACCACAGACATAGTATTCATAGTGTGACGGGGCATATCTTTTATTTTAGTAATAAGCTCTCTATAGGTCAATTCAAAATTCGCGAGAATCTTTTCAATCATTTTATTGCCCTCTTTGAATTTAGAACCAAAACCTTTGAATTGTTGTTGAACATTACTTGTTTGAGCAATGATTGTATCTTCAAGACCAGACTTTGCCTGTTCTATAGTTTTCTCAGTATGTTTCTCTTCTTCTTTAATTTGAGTTACTGCAGTTTGCTTTCCTTCATTTAAGAGTGATTTAGCAGGCATTTCGATATTAGAAATTGCTGATTGAGCTCTATCTTTTGTTTCTTTTAAAAGATTAACAGTTTTATTCTCCCAGGTAGAGGTGAGTAAGCGGATTTCATCTACTAATTTGGAACCAGTATCTGCAAAGATATCCTCTTGCTCTTTGAATTCTTGATCAATACTTGCAAGACTGGCATTGCGAGCTTCTTGGAAACGTGTGTCAATGTCTGTTTTTGCCCTATTTAAGACATTAAGAATATGTTTTTGATTGGATTCTAAATCACTGCCGGCTTTATTAAAAGTAGTTGCAACTTCCATGTTTAATTTGTCTTGAATTTCGTTCATCTTTCGTTTTGATGTTTCTGTTACAGAGGTAAGTTCAGTATGTAATCGGTTCTCCTTTGAACGAATATCCGTTTTTGTTTCACTGACACGTTTTTCAAGATCTTCTTTAAGTAATTTAATTAAGTTTTCGACATTTTCTGCATTCATCTTTGTCTTCGTATTCAAAAGTGATTCAAGTTGAGAATTTGCATCAGAAAAGATAGTATCAACATTTCGGTTGAAAGCTTCGATAGCTTCTTGATATTGTCT
>JAYEJY010000128.1:0-3707 GCA_034660795.1 Promethearchaeati archaeon
GGAACAGCAATAGTTAATGGTCCTGGATGAAAAACCTTACTTAAAGTTAAAGCTTCTGAAGGTAAAACACCTATTTGTTTTGCCATTGCTAGTGAGCTTACAATTACTGCTAATGGTTGATTTTTTGGGCGTTTTTTGATCTCATAAATTTCCTTTATAGCTTTAGCATTATAGGCATTGCAACCTATACCATAGGCTGTTTCGGTGGGATAAACAAGTATACCACCATTTTTTAGTGTTGATAGAACCTTTTGCATTTCTAATGGTGAGAGGATGGTGCCCTTTACTTGAATAATCATATCAATATTAACTCCTCTTAGCATCTTTGATCCAAGATATTTGTACTTCATCACTACGCCAATCAGGTAAAACAAGAGACTCAGCTATAGAAAGGGGGCCATTACCTACATAAGACAATATACCATTCCAAGCAATCATTGTACCATTATCACTTGCATATTTATATGGGCATACTAGAAATTCTAAACCCCATTCGTTACATATTGATTTTAACATTGTTTGAAATCGTTTATTTCTAGCAAACCCACCAACCACTAGTAATTCCGAAGGCCGGATTTGAGCAATTGCTCTTTCGGTAATTTCTGTTAACATTGATAAAGCAGTTTCTTGAAGGCTATAAGCAACATCTTTCACAGCTATTCCTTGTTTTACTTTTTGAATTGCTGCAGTTAATATTCCAGAAAAACTTACACTCATACCTTTTACACTATAAGGCAATTCATAAAATTCCTTACCTTGAGCTGCAACTTTATCAAAAATAGGGCCTGGCCATGGTTTAGTGGGATCATGAATGCCTACCTCTCGAGCAAATTTATCAAAACAATTTCCAACAGAAATATCTAACGTTTCACCAAAAACCGTATATTTATTATGTGTCAAAGAGGAGAGCTGGGTTGTCCCCCCACTCACCATTAAGATTAACGGATCGGAAGCCCTAGTTAATAATTTACCAATTTCAATATGACTAACAATATGATTTACTCCCACTAAAGGACAATTCAGATATTGAGCTAAAGCACGAGCTACTACTGCACCCGTTCTTAAAGAAGGTCCCATACCCGGTCCTTGAGAAAATGCAATCAGAGATAAGGCTTCTCGCGAAAGATTAGCTTCTTGTAATGCTTTTTCTATAAGACGAGGAGCACTATTACTATGATGACGCGCTGCTTCTCTTGGATGGATTCCACCACCCTCGGGAGGAATATAAGAGGAGCGTTGATCAGCAAGAATTTTTCCCGAACTAGAAATTAGTCCAATACCAAAAGTATGTGCAGTACATTCAATACCAAGACAGACTATATCTGGGGGAAGATCAAGATATTTTCCGGGATGATTTGGAGTCATAAAGATATACCTTATTTAGTAGATTCAAATAACCATTATTTCTCATATTGCCTCTAAAAATATTTAGTTTGAAAGGATGAGAAAACCACATTTTTAGAATTATTTTGATAAATTCAATGGAAAAACAGTTGCTAATGCATTATAAATAGTCTGATTAATATAACTATCTGCATCAGAGAGGATAACTTCAATAACATCTTGTAATGGCTTGCCTTGCTTATCTAATATAGCATCTATCTGTAATTGTGCTGTTAAACCCTCTTCTTGATTATGCACAAATTTCCCCTCTTCTGTTTCATGATATCCAGCACTAATGAGTAATTCTTTCACCTTTTTCATGTCTTTATCTATATTAGGAGTTCCAATTCGTAAAATCATTGGTCGAGTTATTTCTACCATTTTGTATTCACTCTTTATAACTTATCTAATTCAATTGAAATCCATTTTATCGCTTCTTCAACACCCTCGCCTGTTAAAGCTATTGTGGGTTGAATATGCCAGCTTCGGTTACCAATCTGATTAGGGTTATCCAAATTAAAATATTCTACAATGGTTGATACAGATTGAGCGTTTTCTTTATCTTGTTTATTGGCAACTACCAGTAAAGGCGCTTCTGCAAATTGAGGGTCTAATAATACACTCCACAGTTCATTTTTCGCTTCTTCAAATCTATCAGGATCTGCGGAATCAATCACAAAGATAATTGCACTGGCTCCCTTCATTAAAGTTGGCCAGAGATTACGAAAATGCCTTTGACCGCCTAGATCAAAAATACTTAAATTAATATTTTCACGTTTTAATACTTCGACGTTAACGCCTATGGTGGGAAGGGTTTCAACATTTTTTTCAAATTTCAAGTAATTGAGCATTGTCGTTTTTCCAGCAGAATCTAAGCCTATGACAGCAATTTTAAACTGCTTTTTTTTACGGAATAATCGTGCTAAAAAACTCAAGTATGCCTTCCTCTATATGCTGCTATCCGTCTTTCAGATGAGCCTATTTTAAGATTTTAATAACTCTTATTATTAGATACTATTCGATTTGCTATGTTTTTTACAATTTATAAATATACCCAATTTGATAGAGTTAGTTATTAACGATTAGTTTTTTCGTCATTTTTTCACCCTATACTAAGGGAGCTGTTATTTCTATGGTATCTAATCTTTCATCATATTTTATGATACCTTTGCTATCCAAATTCCGTATAGCTTTTAAAACAATTACTGGCGGAGTATTTTTAACCGCTTTTTTCAAATCCTCAATACCTATTGCTTTATTATGATAAGCAAGAGCAGATAAAATTTCAACTTCTGGAATGTCAATTCGTACTTCTTTCAAGAGAAAATCAAGTATAGGACTAACTTGGATATCTTTTTGTTCTTCTTTTTTTAATTTTTCTAATTCTTTTTGAGCTTCGGCAATTTCTTGTTCGTTTTGCATTTTCAGGCCTGTTTTCTCTTGACGCTTGGTATCAATGTTATTTTTTGTTTCTTCAATGATTTGTTTTGTATTAGTAAGCTGTTGTTCTTTTTGATTTATTTTTACTTGTAAGTCATTTATATCTGCTTTAAGAGTCTCAATTTTATTGTTTTCATCATTTATTGATCTTTTAAGCCGGTCAATATTTTCTTCTAATGATTCAATTTTTCTCTCAAGTTCTGCTTTCTTGTTTTCATAGTCTAATTCTTGACGTTTAAGTGTTTTAATTTGATTTTCAAGATCATTTAGCTTGATTTCTGCTTCATCGACAGCACTGAGAGCATTACTAAGCTCATTTTCCATCTCACTTAATTTTTGACCCATAATTTTATCCAGTCGATCAATCCGTTCTTTTTCGGATTTTAAACTTCTTCGGATATTTACAAAATCAGTCATTTGTCTTTCACCTTAAATTTTCAAATTGCTTAATACTTCTATTTTCCCGGAATCCTTATCATAATTTACCAAATCTCTTTTCATTAAGCCTGTCAATGTTTGAGAAATTAAGTTAGGTGATAATCCTGTGACTTTAGCAATTGTATTGACATCAGTGTTTCTGCGACCTTTAAGGGAATCGATAATTTTCATTTCATTAAATTCTATGTACTTATTTTTAATTAAAAATTGTAAGGCCATTCGTTCCCCTTTAACTTTTTGAATGTGATCTCTTTTTTGCTTTGCTTTGCTTCTGATCTCTAGCACTTTCTGTTCTGTTTCTTTTTTCATTTGTTCAATTTCAGCTAATAATTGTTGAAGTACTTGTTTTTCATTTTGGAGGTCGTCTTTAGCAAGTTCAAGATTTTTTGTAAGATTTTCTAATTGTGTACTTTTTTCTCTTTTCTCATTTTCTAATTTAATGCGTT
>JAYEJY010000129.1:0-3700 GCA_034660795.1 Promethearchaeati archaeon
ATTCTCGTACACGTTTTGCTGCCTCCTCTGAGAAGACAGGATGAGAAGTCTGTTTAGCGTAGGAGATATATTTTTTCAATAACTCCATTTTAATCGGAGGTTCTTGTTCTGTTACCCCTAAAGTATGCAATCGCAAGATATGTTCGGCTTTTTGCCGATCCAATTCTTCTTTAGGTTTATCCTTGACAATCCAAATAATATCAAAGCGGGAGAGAATTGTTACTGGGAGATTAATATTTTCAGCAGCACTACGAGAATTAACATATCGCCCTAATTTTGGATTAGCTGCAGCAATTATGGAACAACGAGCATTAAGAGTAGCAACAATACCAGCTTTTGCTACAGAAACCGTTCTTTGTTCAAGGGCTTCGTGAATACTGGTACGGTCTTCTTTACGCATCTTATCTAATTCGTCAATACATGCAACACCACGATCCGCTAATACCAGAGCACCAGCTTCGAGAGTAAATTCCCCTGTATCTGAATCACGTAAAACTGCAACTGTTAATCCCGCTGCAGAAGTCCCTTTACCTGAAGTATATAATGCTCGAGGAGCAAGTTGGGCAACATATCGTAACATTTGACTTTTAGCGGTACCGGGATCTCCAATCATCAAAATATTGCTTTCACCACGAATCTTTAAGCCGTCAGGGAGAACCTTTGGCACACCACCGAAAAGTAGTAAAGCAATGGATTCTTTGATAAGTTCATTTCCATGAATAGACGGAGCAATGGATTGCACTATTTTTTTATGTATCCAGGGATCTTTTGCTAAATCTAAAATCTCTTGTTCTTCTTCTTCTGTTATTTCAATGGATTCATATTCCTTCTCCTCTGGGATAACATTATTCGCGTGCATATTTATATGAAAAGTAGCTAATTTTCCATGACTTCGTTTAGAGAAATCCGGAATAGAATGTAATACTCCAGCGACCATTACCCGGTCACCTGGGCGAACAGTATCAACAAGATCATTACGTAATAACACATTTACAGAACGTGGCATTTGTCCAGGGGGAAGATCCTCAGGTCTTTCTTGAATTGTTATTTTCTGCCAATCAACGAATTTTGATTCATCAACAAGCAATTTAAACGGGCCAGCACGACCACACCCAGGATTTGGACAACGATCAGGTGGAGAATAACGCCCTTCTTTTAAAGTTTTAATTATAATTTCACCGCAATTGGTACAACTAAAGTATCCCTCAACGAGAAGTGGCTTAACTACGGTTGCTCGAGTAATAATCCCTTGCAGCATTATAAGCTTCCCAACATGTTCAGAACGAATCTCTCTAAGAGGAATAACATTACTTTCAGCTAAATTCGTAAAACGAATAAAGAAATCAATCGTTGTAAAAGCGTAATCCTCATCTTCAATTTCAATAACTTCTTCAACAGCACGATTCCCTGCCTCTATAAATTCCTTCGGTTCATCAATAGTTCGTCTGGCAAGGTCAGGATTAAAACGAATAATATCATTAAAATTTACCGAAAGGGAAATGCCACCTTCAACTGTCATTTTCTGTATTTTTTCTCGATAAACATATTTCCCTTCTTCGTTCCGGAACTCACGAATAAATTCGTTAAAGGCTGCAACCGGGTCTGTTGTATCCGATACCACTTTTTATTACTCCACATTAGTTACATTTCAATTATATCCATAATATCGAATGTTAAAAGCAAGGATTGCTTTTATTGCATTCTATAAGATTATTCTCCCACTGTTGTAATTGATCACGGAGAGCTTTGAATAACCATAATTCTTCTGGGGTTAAATATTTGACATAGGGGGAAGGATTACCAACTTTCTGAGCTAATTTAATGATCTTAAATCGTCTTTTAGTAATAATATCTTTTAGTAATGCTTCCATACGTTCTTTATCTCGTAATGAAAAAGTTGTCCCTTTCTTATCAAGATTTTCAATTTGAAGAGAAACCACAGGATAGAAATCAGGGTCAATTTCAATAGGGGTTTGGCTTTCGCTTTCATCCCATAACAAACTTTGCATAAACGGTATGTCAAAAGATTTCATATTTTCTATTTCAACAAGGCCCTCTTCAGCAAGTATTCGAGCAACCCAAAAAGCAGTTTTGAATTCCATCCCTTTTACGATTTTTAGGGTTTCCCCGCCAATATTTATATTTTGATGATTTTTTAAGCATTTGACCATGACTTCCTCATCTTCAAAGTCAAAGACAATACGTTGTAATTCTAATTTTGGATCAAATTCACTCATTAAAGAGACCTCCACAGTCCCCAAGGATTAGTTTCTGACTGCTCGATAATTCCTCGGTATTAATGCATCGACAAGACAATTACTATATGTATTCATTATTTCTAACTAGTAATTAAAATGTTTTTTTAGCAACAAATTAGCTTAAAAACAATTTTGTTGATATTCCTTGGGGTCTTTGGGTGAGTAGTTAAAGCTATTTCAATTTTTTGTTTGAGTTTAGAAAAAGCATTTTACGGTAATTAACATATCGAATAGAGAGATTACTAAAAGTATTCGAGAAAAAGAAAAAAAGAAAAAAGGAAGAGAAAAAAATCAGTCATCAAATAAATCATTGGGAGAATAATCCGAAACCTTCTTGACATGATAATCTTCAACAAGAATATTCCGAATTTCTCGTGGTGAAACCGACAGTGAAACTTTTGTAGTACGACCATATCGCCCCATGCTAACAACCTTTGTATTGACTAACCCGAGCATAGACAGCTCGTTTAATAAGGAATTAGCGCGTCGCGCTGTGATAGGATCAAGGGATGTACCCTTACACAATTCAAGATAAACTTTATACAAATCTCCCGTGGTAATGACTTTTAATTTGCTCTTTTCTAGTACATAAACAGCCCATAAAACAATTTTTGTTTGAACAGGTAAACTAACTAAGACTTCCTCTACAGCATTCTTTTCAATTTGCTTAGATGCTTTTCGGACATGTTTCTCAGTTACTTTCTCCTCACTATTACGTTCAGCAATTTCAGCAGCAACACGAAGAAGATCTAACGCTCGGCGGGCATCGCCATGTTCTTGAGCTGCGAGGGCAGCACAAAGAGATATTACACTTTCTTCTAGGACACCGTCATGAAAACCTTCTTTTGCTCGATCAGCTAAAATGTCCTCTAGTTCGCTAGCATTATATGGTTTGAAAACCATTTCTTCCTCCGAAAGACTACTTCGAACTCTTGGATCGAGTACTTCTTTGAAAGAAAGATCGTTTGTAATACAAACGAGCGAAACCCGTGCCTTCTTTAAATCAGAATTAATCCGGGTAAGCTGATATAAGACATTATCACCGCTTTTATTATGCAACTTGTCCAATTCGTCGAAAATGACAATTAATTGTTGCCGCTTAGAATCAAGTTTCTTTTTAAATCGCTTAAAAACCTCATCCGTTGGTAGGCCCGTAAATGGTACAGATTCATCAATTTCCTCGCATAAGCGTGCTAGGACACGATAATCTGTATCTACCTCGACACAATTTAATAAAGACACAACAATATCCTTCCCGATATTTGCCGCTCGCTCACGAAGGTATTTTGTTACATATTTAGTTACAATGGTTTTTCCTGTACCAGTTTTTCCGTACAAGAATGCATTGGATGGTCGATTATTTCTCAGCGCTGACCCCAACAATTTCCCTAAATGTTGAATCTCTTTATCCCGGTGTGGTAACCTTTCTGGGATATGGCTTG
>JAYEJY010000130.1:0-1134 GCA_034660795.1 Promethearchaeati archaeon
AAAATTGAGGAGCTTGGGGTTAAATTTACAAAGATAATTTCATCTGAAAGTACACCAAATGGACAAAAAACAATAACAGCAGAAATGAGTCAAGAAGAAGTACTTCAATTAATAAAACGAATAGATCAATTAGAAGCAAAACTTACTAGAGCTATTTCAAATTCACAAAGGAGTATAAGTAGCAGTCGCAGAAGTTCTGATTTTGATGATAGTGATGCTCCAAAAATTGGCAAAGCTAAACCTGTTGAGGGGGAAATTATAAAACAAGATCGTCCTTTGCTTGATGATGTACTTGATTCTGTTATTGTTTCAGTTGAAAAAGATGAAAAGAGTGAAAAGTAATTTTATAGTAGGGTTTGAATTTCATCATGAAATTGGTTGAATTCTTTCTGGGAATCAAGTTCTAACAATAATTTTTTCCCCTCAGAGGGGTTTACTTCTCGGAGAATTTTAGCTATTGCGAAACAATCATTATAAGCCTTTATTCGTCGAAGTTTTTTATATGCATCCTTTAATAAAGGAGTTAATTGTTTTGATTTTAGTAAATGTGATAAAGCCCAAGCAACTTTTTCCGATTCATTAGGATTAGTTAAATGCTCTTTTAGATCTTCAACAGCTTTTTTATCCTCTAATAATCCTAATGCAAAAGCAGCATTATTTCGTACGGAAATTTTTTCATCATTGAGAGCATTAAGTAACGGATATAATGATCTTTTATCAGGCATTTTTCCTAATGCCCAAGCTGCCATTTTTCGTACATTATAATTAGGATCTTCTTTGAGGGCTTTTATTAAATGCTTTATGCTTAAACGGCGTTCAATTTTACCTAAAGCAAATGCAACATTTTGACGTACGATATAATGGTTATCATTAAATAAAGCTGTAAATAAACTTTCTACATTATCATAGGAGCTTGAAAAATAAGCTAATGCATATGCTGATTCAGCTCTAACTTCATGAGAAGTATCATTTAGAAGACTCTGGCATAATTCAGGAACTACTTCCTCATCACCTATTTCTTTTAACGCTCTGATAGCTTCCCTCCTAAGATTTTCGTCTTGATCTTTTAAGGCTCTTAATAATGGTTTAACTGCTTCCTGTGCTTTCTTTTCCCCTAGAGTAATAGCTGCTTGG
>JAYEJY010000130.1:1144-3681 GCA_034660795.1 Promethearchaeati archaeon
ATTTCTCTTTATTAAACATGGAATCTCCTTAAGGCTTGTTATTTAATAATTGAAATAAAATTTCTTATAAGAATAGGATAGTTAAGAATAAAGTAACAATAAACAATTTATTCTAAAAAGATTACGAAAAAAGAGAAAAAGAAAAGGAGAAACTTACGCTTTTAGAAGTTCCTCTACTTCTTTATGATTAAGGATTTTTACTATTTCATCTTCCGTATCAATTATTGCAATTTCGACCATAACTTCATCTTCATCTGAAGCAGCATTTAAGGCATCAACTGCTAATTGAACAGCTTTTTTCTTTGACAAGTTTTTCTTATAACCTTTCTTTAAGGTTTCTTGAGCTGCTGATTCATTAGACCCTATTGCAGTTGCTAAGCAACTAAAAATTGCTCCACCTGGATCAATGAAATATAAGAAGGTTTCATTTTCATAAATACTTCCAAATAAAACCGCAACTCCAAATGGTCTAACTCCACCATATTGAGTAAAGTCTTGTAAATAGTCGCCTATCTTTTCAGCGAGTACTTCAGGATCGATTTCTTCACCATAAGTAATTCGTTCAATTTGAGCTTCTACTCGAGCTCGTTGAAGTAGAGCACGACCATCAGCAGAATAACCGGAGAAAGTTGAAGCTATATGTTCATCAATTTTGAAAACCTTATCGGAGGATTCAGTTAATTCGAATGTTCGTTTTTCACCCGCTAAAACAACGCAAGTGTCTGTTTTTATTCCAACAGCTGTACTACCCATTTTTACTGCTTCACGGGCATATTCCACTTGTATTATTCTACCATCAGGAGAAAAAATTACTGTAGCTTTATCATATCCAAATTGACTTGGTTGGTTAAACATTTTATATTTCTCCTCCATGTTTTTGGATTTCTTCTTTGGAGAGTTCTTTGAACCCTTCTTCATCAATAATTACTGCTCGAATACCGTCGCCTGTAGCTGTATCTCGTTTTATAGCTGCTTTTAATGATTTTAGAGCAAGTTTAATTGCTTCTGATTCAGATAGATCCTCATCATAAAGAGCTTCTAAAACACCCATAGCTACTGGTGAGCCTGAGCCGGTCGCAAACCAATCATCTTCAGATAATGATCCTGACATATCAAATGAAAAGATGTGTGGTCCTAACTTATCCCAACCGCCAACGATTAATTGGACAAAATAGGGGAAATAAGAACGATATTGTTGATATAACATATTCTTAACCAAGTTTGCAATCATTGATATTTTTGGTTTTCGTTTGCGATCCAACTCGAATAATCGTAGTTGAGCTTTCATAATATCAACGATATATTGAGCATCAGAGACCAATCCAGCAATAGTCATTGCAGAAAAGTCATTTAACTGGTGTACTTTCTTAGCATGATCTGACGCTACTAAAGTACCCATGCTAGCACGCATATCAGCAACAAGAACAACACTATCTTTACCTTTAAGAGCAACTGTAGTAGTTCCTTTTGCTAATTGCTTCTCTATATCAGATTGTGGTTGCAAATTTATCAACCTCTGTAAATTAGTTTTATTTACATTAAGGGAGCATTATTTAAAATGACTAGGTATTAAAAAGAAAAATAAGCATCATTTTTTATTAAAAAAATTAATTTTCAGCTATGTCTTTATATGTTCCTAACCAACTTGAAAGTTTTTCTTGATAATCTACTTTCTGACCATGATTTATTTTCCATTCAGTATAATTAATTTTAGTTTTTATAGCATATTTGTCAAGATAATCAATCAGATAATTCATTAGTTCTGTCATGGCTTCTTCAATAGAAATGGTTGTCAATTCATCTTTAGTTGGATATATCGAAAGAATAGCATCGTTAGGCGATATCAGCATTGTTGCTAGTGTTTTACTCTGAACAAGCTGCCAACGGATGATAAGGTTTTTCCCCAGACTATGTGAAAGATACCTAAAAGGACCAAACCATTTTCCCACTAATTTTGAACATAATTCATCTAAACCTACTTTTGAATCAAAGGTAATCTTTCTTTCAAAATAATCTTCCGTGGGTTTATAGAGGTCAATTGCATTCTGGACCTTCATAATAGATGAAAGAATATCTGTTCCTTTTGTAGAGATTGTATAATATCCAGAATTTGTTTTTAAAATAAGGTTCTTGGAGATAAGACGGTCAATAGCTTTCGCAATTTTTTGCTGATGTTTATCTAGTTTCCGTTTTATTCCCGTAAATGAAAAGGAGGTATACCCTTCTGAATACATATCAATAGTAGCTAATAACAACAGAACCTCTAGTTCATCTCTTGTAAGGTAAGAATATTCTTCAGAATAAAGAATATTAGACCTGATATTTATTTCGGCCTCTGGTGGGGCTGTTAAAGAGTTAAATTCTGTTGGAGAAAAATTCATAATCTTAACTACCTTTACTATACTTTGATACTTTTAAATATATAATAATAAGGGTTAAGAAAATAAGTGTTTTTAGTATTATTATAATTCTTGAATTGCTTCATTATTATAATTTAGTAGTCTAAAAGTCTAGTCATTTTAGGAAAAAATCATAAT
>JAYEJY010000131.1:0-3664 GCA_034660795.1 Promethearchaeati archaeon
TAAAATTGTTTCAACTTTTAGTGTATGGATGGATGCTATAGGATTAGGATTTGGTAAAATTTCTCAAAAAATCCGAAAAAGAAGCTTTTATACCACAAAAATTACTTCGCAAAATTCAGAAGAAAGTGCATTAATTAATGAATCATCCTCTTCTAGTCAAGAAAATGTAGAATCGAGAATGATTAAAACGAACTTTTATCCGTGGGAGAAGATCCAGAATCGTGATGGGTCATTTTTCTGGAATAAGTTTCCAATATTTTTTGTCATTTCCATATGCTTTATCTTAATTGGATTAATTCCCGTAATAAGTAAATCAGTGGGACTTGTTACAGATTTAATAGCGACGAATTGGTTTGGAGCGGAATTAGAATCATTTACAAAAGCAAATTGGTTTTGGTGGACTAGTCAGTACAAGAGAACTGCAATTTCCTTTACCATTAATCCATTTAATATGGGGTTATTGTTAGTTGGTATTATAGTTGGATTAATTTGGGTAACACCAGCTTTAAGGAGAAACAAGATTTTTGCTACTATATTAACATTTCTTGTTGGCTTCCCATTGACATTTCTAGGGATTGGTGTTCATAAGTGGGCTGTTTGGTCTGTGGCTAATAATGATGCTTTTCGATTATTACATCCTTTGGGATATATTAATTTAGCAAGTTTCGTTTTAAATGGAATACCTATCCTTTTCTGGTTGTTTGGCTTTATTTCAATTATTATTATTTGTCACTTATTCAATGTTAAAATTTTTTATGTTCTTTATGCTTGGCTTCATCAAATTATTAATGGAATAACAATAGCATTAGGACTTGATGAAAAAAAGGAAAAAATAAAACCTTCTATACAACCATTAAGTAGTGGGAATACTAAGTAATTATTATTGAGGTATAATTGTTGACAAATGAGAAAAAACGGAAACAAAAATTCAAAGATGACCTAGAGGAGCAAGCAAAGTATCGGGAAATCGATGAGCAATTAGAGTTTTTTTTAGAACATAAAAAACCAAAAACTGTTAGAAAACTTGTGGAATTAACTATTGCTAAAACAGGCTATACTCGAGAAGAAATATTGCAAGTTCTCAGGGAAAAAGAAATTGAAGAGGAGATTACGTTACAAGAACCACTACCAAGTGAAACAGTTTATCCTAAAACATTCAAGGAATATTTTTTTAAAAAGAATTATTTTTCCATAGAATTTTGGATAAGTATAAGCACGATAATATTAGTTTTGATTTTTACTCTTATAGATGTAACTGAAGGTGTTTTCTTTTATATTCGATATATTATTGTAACATTTTTCATGCTGATTCTCACAGGTTGGTCATTAACAGCAGCTATTTTTCCTGAATTAGATGCAAATTTACGATTTCTTGAAAGAATTGTAGCGGCTATTGGATTAAGTATTGTAGTTTTAGTACTAGATGGATTATTTTTAAATTACACATTCCGATTTACTTTATTATCAATAAGCCTAAGTCTTATCATTATCACAATTATTTGTTTTAGTATAGCTATTGGTTTACGATTTAAACTTGCAAGAGATGGCTACGTTTTCAAAAAACCTAAAATGGAAGAAACTATTGAAATATAAGAAGAGTGAAAAAATGGTTGATAGGAAAAACAAAATAATTGAATGTTCTTTAATAATCATCTTAACATTCGCAGTTATATATTGTAATTCTACAAATAATTTTCTAATTCATAATGTATCAGGAGTTAATGCTGAGGAAGCTTTTGAAGAAATTGGTAGAGCTTATGAGAAAATTCAACGGGCCAGTCTAGAAGGATTAAATGTAGAATCATTGATTGCTGATTTGAATATTGCAATTACACTATATGAAAATGAAGAATATGATGAGGCTTTTGCAAAAGCAGCGATTGTATATGAAGAGGCATCTGATTTAGTTTCTGAAGCACAATTAAAGAAAGTTTTTCCTTATATTATTATCCCTGTTAACATCGTCTTAATAGCTGCCATCTTCTTATTTTTTGGCCGAAATGTTTGGAATTGGTATAAAAATCGACGTGACAAAGAATTCCTAGAATTAGAAATTGTCTATGAGGAGGAAGAAAATTAAGGAGAGATTTAATATGAACAGCAAACAAGAAGAAAAAAATCGAACTCGCCGTGAAATAGATTTCGAACTTGTAGCAAAAATAGTAATGATCCTAGGAATTATTGGTATTATTGTAGCTTCAATACTCATTTTCACACCACCAGTTGGTGATGAAGGCTATGCTGAACTTGGCTTATTAACATATAATGATTCAACCCAAGAATTTGAAGCCACAAATTATCCGACAGAAGTTGATTATAATACTACTACAGGACAATCAAATAATATTACATTATATGTAGTAATTGGCAATTATTATGACGAAGCAAAATTTTTTGAAGTTAGATTAAAAATTGGTTTACAAGATGTTTTAATTAATGAGGAAACATATGGTACCGAAGAAAATAGCTTCAATTATGCTGAAAAAGATATCTATCGAATTCTCGGTCCAAATAAACAATGGGGCCCTAATGAAAACACTAAATTTGAATTTGCTATAAATTCAACGATAATTTCTGATGTTGGTATTCATGAGAATGGTTATAAATTAATATTTGAATTGTGGGAATGGAATAGCAGCAGTGATAATTTCACTTATACGGGTATTTTTGCTTATCTTACTTCTTTTCAATTAAACGAAGTGAGTTAATTATTCCTTATCATTTTCATCAATAATTATCTCTAAAATTGATGTTTTCTTTTTATTAATGATGATTTTATTTTTTGTAGGGGCAATTATTTCTCTTTTTCTTTTAGAAAAATGTTTGCAGTCATGTGTTTTCCATACATCTTCAGATCTGATATAGGAATTCTTAACTAAACAAAAATTATCAACTCGTAAATGTTCACAATAATAGCAACAATTAGTAGTTTGATAGTAGGTCATAAAAGTCATTATATAAAGAGACTATTTAAGCACCATTATTTAATGTCGTCTGTTCTACTGAGAGAATATTATGTTTTTTCATGGTAATTTTTGAATGACTATTAAAAGCTCGTTGCCAGAAATAATCTAAAATTATTATTCCGATAGAAAGCGCAATTAAAACACTTGAGATTAGCCAGAAAATTCCCGGATAACTCACTCGGAGATTAATTTCAAAAAAAGTTAATATTGCGGGAACTAATGCTAATAGATTTGAAATAATAACTAAAGTCATGTAATAAGCAGGATGGGGAATTTTATGGGGAGCATTTTCTCTTGATTGGTTTTTAATATGATTGTAAAAACCAGCATATTTTTTGTAAAAAATCCACCAAAGTATTGGGATAAACCCGAAACATATACTGACTAAAAAAAGCATTAATATCTTTGTTGCTGAAATATCTATATCTTCTGCCTTTGGTTCATTTGGATATTTCGAGTGTTTCTCTAAATCTTCAATATTCAAATACAAATATACCAAATAAAAAATACCAAAACTTACTAATCCTAATCCAAGCCATAAAAAGAAATTTCTAATAGGAATCTTCGGTAGTGTTCTTGGTTCTAAAATTTCCTGTGGTTTCTCATCAATTTGATATGAGATTAAATCAGGTGAATGGAATACTTCTATTGATTTTTCGTTTGCTATTTCTTGATCGGAATTATCAATAACAGATGTT
>JAYEJY010000132.1:0-18419 GCA_034660795.1 Promethearchaeati archaeon
TAACTTCTTTATCAATTTTCTTTTCCAATTGTTTAATCTTTTTTTCGGCACTTTTGAGGGCTTCTTTCTTCAGTTCTTTCGCTCTATTTCGAGAATCCCGGATGATTTTTTGTGCTTTTTCTTTAGCATCAATTACCTTTTTTTCAGCTTTTTCTTCAGTTTTCCGAATTTGACCAATACTCATAAATTATTCCTCAGAGATTCTGTCATTATTCTTTGAAATATCAAGATAATATAAATTATTTTATTGTTTTTGTTTGAAAATGTGCGATTAGCTGTTTTAAAAGAAAGTTTCAGAGAATATAATAGCAAAGGAGTTACTTTTCTAACTCAGGAGATGCTCTATCGAAAGACTAAAAATTCTAAAAAAAAGAGTAAAAATGTTTACCAAAAAATGGTTTATTAAGAGCGGAAATCACATGAGTGAAAAAAATACCGACGAAACACTTACAGCAACAAAAGATAAGAATTCAGGGATTGGAATAGCCACCATTTTAATGAAAGACTCAGGCCCTCAAACAGATGTTAATCTTTCAGCAATGAATGAAATTGCAGCAATGTACCTTGCCGTAAAAGGATTTACCGCTTTTATGTCAGGATTTGAGTCTGAAGGATTAGGTCCAGGTAAAATTCGGGGAATTCTCCAAATCCCAACATCTGAACTTTATGCTGTTGCTTTCGATATTACAATGAAAGGATCCGGTCAGGAAGAAGATGAGAGATTACATGTTAATTCCACAGGTATTGTTTGTTTAATTACCCCTCAAAAACAACTCGAGACTGTTATCCGGTGTTATGATGAAACAGAAGCATTTTTGAAGAAAAAATTGGCGCATGTTTATACCATTAATGACCTTAACGAATCCTTTTGTTCTAAATTAAAAGAAGATTTTAATCAATTCTTAGAAAAGATGCGTTCGCAAAAATTGGAAGAAGATTCACCGGCGAGAAGTCTTTATGAATTAGAAGTATTATTATCATTGCCCAAAGAAGAAAATTTAACAGCAAGGGCAATAATGCAGTATATGGGCGCGCATGATAATGAAGCAATGTCTTTAGCAGACATCTGTAAAATTACGAAAAGATCCAAAGAAGAAGAACAAAAGATTGTTGATTCTCTCTTACAAAAAGGATTATTGATAGCTTTATCTGACGTTGAGAAAAAAGAACAGTTATTATATGTCGCTCATTAACTTTGTTGGAGAAATAGTTTGAAATGAAACTTATCGTTTACCATTCTTATAAGGGTGGTACGGGAAAGACCACGCTTGCAATTAATACTGCCATGTATCTTGCTCGAAAAGGATATAAGACCTTAGCAATTGATGCAGATCTGAAAGCACCTACTTTTGACAGTATCTTTGAAGGTATTAAACCAAAACATAGATTCAATGAAATTTTCGATGATGTGGAACAAAAAAAACAAAATAAAAAGGGGTCAAACCCGATAAGTGAAATCCCAACACCTTCATTAATTAATAACAACTTAGATCTAATTTTTGCAAATCCAAAACCAAAATTTGGCAAAGGACTGCTTAGCTTAGATAAAGATTATCATGCAAAGGCCCTCAAAAAACTAGTTGAAACAAAAAAACAATTCGAACAACTTGGTTATAAATATGTAATTATGGATACCTCACCTTCTTTGAATTTATTCTCCATTAATACATTAATTATTGCTGAAGCTGCGATAATTGTTTTAAGACCAAATCGATATGGAATTGCAGGTACGACCTTTTTATTAAAAGAGATTTATTCAATGCTGGGTATTATTGACCGGCGAGATTTTCTATTATTTAATCAAGTGGTACCAGGAACGCCTAAAAGATTATTGGAAAAATGGGAAACACATTTCAAAGAAAATTTTAATGTCGAAACATTAGGAATGCTTCCTTGTAATTGTAGTATAGCATTAAAAATGCTTTTTGGGAATTTTATTATCGAAAAAACCGACAGTCCAGAATTCTCTAAACAATTGAAAAAAATGGTAAATAATTTGGTCAAAGCCCTTAAAAAACAATAAAAGGTATCAAAAGATTTTTTCAATATAAGAAATAATGGTATCTTGAAATAAGTGGAGCGCAAATTGATTTGTCAAAAATCATAGGTGTCGATATTCTTCCAGGCTCTGCAGGACAAAAGGGTTCATACTGGAAAAATAAATTCGCTGCAGTCGTTTGGAAAGATGGTAAAGTCATCGAAGAACATGAAACGCTTTCTATAGGTAAACTTATCAACTTGTGTAAGATTCATGAACCAAAATTTCTAGCAGTGGATAATATTTTTGAGCTAGGGGCTAATTCTGGTCAAGTAGTGAAATTTTGCAGTAAACTTCCACTTGAAACTAAAATAATACAAGTTACTGGTGCTCCACCTGATGGTTTTGAAACTGTTAGACGATTAGCAAATAGAAATGGTATACCTTATCCAAGTCAGCATGCTGATCCTTTGCAAACGGCTGCAATCATAAGCCAACTTGCTAATAAAAAAGTCGGTTACATATTATTGCCCTTTGAAGAAGAGACGGAAATTAAGATATCTCGAACTAGATCAATTGGATCTGGTGGCTGGAGTCAACAACGATATGCAAGACGAATGCGAGGAGAAATCTTACAATTAAGTCGTGATGTTGAAAAGCAATTACAAGACCATGACATTGATTTTGATCTAGAAGCTAAAAAAACAAAATTTGGTTATGATAATGCTGTTTTTCGAGCATATGCATCTGTAAAGAAAGTAAAGCAAATAATCAGACCATTTAAAGGGGAACTCTCTAGAATTGAAGTGACCCCTATCCGAAAGAAACGATTAGAATTTATCCCAGCGAAAGGCGGTCGGAAAAGAATCCGCTCAGGCGTTCGACGGAAATTTAATCGAGGTATTATTGTGGGAATTGATCCCGGACACAACACAGGTGTGGCTATACTAAATTTCCGCGGGAAAATTTTACTCCTTGAGAATATGAAAAGCTCAGCACGAGGAGATGTTATACGAAAAATAACCCTCGAAGGAGATCCTGTTTTAATTGCGGCAGATGTTACGCCACCGCCAAAATTCGTGGAAAAATTATCGAAAATGTTAAATGCTGGGTTATATTATCCTAATCGATTACTCAGCAGCGACGAAAAAATGCAATTAGTAATGGATTTCACAAAAGAAACAAAGGTTAAGGTAAAAGGTGCACATAAAAAGGATGCATTAGCAGCAGCAATTAAAGCGTACAATAAATACAAAGAAACGTTTGAAAAAATTAACCAAGAACTCTCAGAACCAGATGAATACCCATTGCGAAATAAGGTGAAAAAATTAGTTTTAAAAGAGGAAGCCAATATTCAAGAAGCGATTAAGCAAATTAAAAAAGAACAAGAAAAACCGGAAAGACCAGTTCTAGAACAAGAAGAGAAAGAAATCCTCACAGAAAAAGAACGGAAACAACAAGAAAAGATTGAAGCACAAAGGGAATTAATAAACAGACAAATGACGCAGATAGATAATCTCGAAGATCAAAATGATGACCTTTATCACCAAGTAAAAGATTTACAAGATGAGAAAAAAGAACTAGAAAAAAGCCTAACTAAGGCGAGAAACAAACGCAATCAAGAAATACGAAAAGATCAAGCTGTCAAAATACGAGATGATGAATTACGCTTCTTACGAGGAAAGGTACGAAAATTAGAAGAGGAATTGGAGAAATACAAGAAAATTATTGGCGATCTCAAACGAATGATTGTGATGAGTTCGGATAAAATTGTTGTGCCAATGAAAGTAATTTATGAGTTTTCAAGGGAAGGAATTCTAGAAACAATTGAGAGAATGAATATTGAACCACATGATGTAGTCTTTTTAGTTGATCCCTCAGGAGGCGGACAAAATACTGCAGAAATGTTAATCGATAGAGAAGTAAAAGCTGTTATTTGTAACAAAAAAAACATTTCCGATCCTGCAATGGAAGCCTTCATCAAGGCAGACATTCCTGTATTATTCAATATGAGTCATAAACAAATAGACGATATAGCGGTCACCTATTATAACGAATTAGAAAATGCAATTAGTGATTGGGAAGAGCAAAGAGAAAAGATATTACAAGAAAAAGTGGAAACACAAATTGGCAAGATAATCGCTGAATATCAAGAGAAACGGAAAAAAGAACTAGCAAATATCTACCAGATGAAAAGAAGAAGGAAATAATAGCAAAGAAAAGAGAGAAAATTGAAACTTAATTATTTGTGTAAGAAACAACGTCGAAAAGACAATGGAAAAATAAGTGCTGCTTTACACCTGTTATTCGGGAGTTAAATCAAGTTGAATCCATAAAATATTATTCCCACGAATAAAAATCCGCCCATAAGAGGCAACTTTTTGATCATCGTAATATTCAATTGCATCACGGAGAACCATGTTCATGTGATCATCTTGTGCTTCTAAAACTCCGCGATATTCACGACCATCTTTTAACCGTATACCAATGAAATTTTTGTTAGATTTGTGCAAATTGTTTATGACTGGACTGTGGAAAGAATTCATTACTCAAACATCATCCATTACTATTCTCTGACTCAGATATCTAAAGGAAAAAATCCTTCTCATTGTCTGAGACAATTTCAAAAAGAAAATAGGTCTTAAAAAAGTTTTCCGAAAAAATGATTGAAAAAAGACCAAGAAGAAGAAAAGTTAGAAAAACGGAACAAGCAAAAGTTTTTATAAGGATTAAAATACCAAAACAAAAGTAGGTGTCGCGTAATAGACCCCGAAAAATATTGCTAAGCAAGGTAGGGTTGTCGCGGTAGCTTAGCCCGGTGAGCAATCACTTGATTGTTCGGGTACGAGAGCGCGGGACTGAAGATCCCGTTGCCGAGTGTTCAAATCACTCCCGCGACACCACAAATTATTTCATTCTCCTGGTATTTTTCTTCCGTTTAGTTATTACAATAATTGGAGTTAATAATACTGAAGCAACGAGAATATGGATAAAGTTTATTGCACTATTATTGGTTATAGTCTCACCATTTGGATCTGTATAAATTTCTACTTCACCATTATTTTTGGATTCATTATTTGCTAATACTATTGGTATTGTTGTCATTGGTGAAATCAATTGTACTGCGACGGATTGTATTGTTATATCAGACTCCTTCATGAATTCAAATGTATAATCTCTTTCTTCTGTAGGTAATAAGGTGAAATTTTGAATATCATATTTATTGCTGAATACTGATGAGAAATCATTATTTATTCCTACATCAATTTTCAAAGGATAATAGAATCCCGCACTTCCGTTATTTTGTATGGTTATCGTTATATTGAGCGTGTTCTCTGATTCCTCGACTAGTACTTTTGAGAGGTGGTATTGGTAGCCTAATTCTAGTGCTCCTTCCCTTGCACGTTCCAAGGTCTCACCAGTGAAGGGATTCGCAAAAATATTGTAATAAATCATCCAAGAAGCATGTGTTAATTCAACGCATTGAGTATAATTTTGTACATCAGGAGGTGTTGGTTAGTCCCACATGGTTGTTTGTATTTCTGGACGTATTTCCCCTCCGATTGGAAATTGCTTCCAGTTATCATCTACTTGTGCAGTAACTAATCGATTATAGAATTGCCAATTTTCTGGGCCGATTGTTTGATATGCAAATGAATCATCATGGTATCCAATATCTAATATTGGGCTATCTGCTGTTGGATACCGTACTAATATCTGTGTTGTGGTAAATACTTAATCAAAGGCATACAAAATTCTGTTCTGTATGGTTTCATTAGGGAACCAGTCTTCATGGGGATATGTATGCCATTCTCCCCAGTGCCCCAGTAACCCGATTTGGATAAAAGCAATTCGTTGATCGCCATCATATTCTTCTCCCAGTGTCGATATGAACGACTCAAGTGTAGAGATAAGTGTTTCATTTGTATAATCTGGGCTTTCTCCTCCACCAAATTCATCATAGTGATAAAAAGTTAATCCCGGGATAAGAAAATCCGGTACCCCAATTTCTTGTCCTGGATAATCTAAATAGACGCGGAAAATTGTTTGATGATTTCTATCTGCTATTTGTTCTATTTTTGGCTCTAATCCTTGATTGAATGTGTAGGTATCTTCTCCACTCATCAAATCTTTTAATGGTACATAAAAGAATTCCATTGAATGAGGAAAAGTGTCATAATTACCCATAAATGGCACAAATCCTCTAAATGGATTATTTTGTGTTTGTAATGGGTTATAGTTTAACTCTTTTGAAAAAGTAAATTTCGAATAGATATCAGTACTATCTGCAGCATTACCGTTTATAGGAATGCTAATTGGAACTATAATGAGTACCAAGATGATTGTAAAACATTTATTTTTCTTCATAAATAAAACCTTTAACCTCTTCATAGGAGCTTGTCACGTGCTGATAATTAGAGAATTGTATGAAAAGTATTTTGGTAAAGTAATTTTGAAGAAACGAGTAGATGACTAAAAAAAATTATCTGGAAACGGTTTCTTTTTCAATCTTATATCCTTTGTTTCATTTAATAGGTCCAAAATAAATTTTAATCTTAATTATTATTCCAAATTAGTAGTGTTGAATATGCCCATAAAGAGAAAGAAAAATGTGAAAATTGTCCTTACTTCTTTTATTATTCTCGGATATTTGTTTTCCTTAACGGGTTTTATCGGTCTATTAACAATTAATTCTGTAATGTGGAATAACGAAACCATTCGATTTCGGGACTCAAATAATTTCACAATTTATAACAAATATTATCCTGGAAAGAGACTTAAAGGAGCAATGATTTTTCACGGTTTCGGAGAGGACCAAAACACTATGCGAGGTATTTCTAATGAATTAATTAGAAATGATTTCCATGTTTTTGCAACTGACTTTTCTGGCCATGGTCGCTCAACGGGAGTGTTAGATAGTCAAAATACCACTAATAACGATACCTTAGTTGAACAAGTTTTAGAAGCTAAAAACCTGTTTAAACAACTTTCAGGATTAGAGGATGATCAAATAATTCTTATCGGACATAGTATGGGGGCTAGGGCTATCCTTCAAGCTTCTACTATTGATACAAACAATGTATCTTCAATCATCTTAATTGGTGGTGCAGTATTTATTCCAGAAAATGAAACTGATACTTGGGTTGATGAATTAGGGCCAACTAACCCAGCGAGTAATATACAAATAATAACTGGAACATGGGAAGATGTTTTACCACCTGAAGAAGCTATAAAAGTTTTTAATAAATTATCCAATTCATCTGAATTATTGTCTGATAATCAATTATGCTACAAAACAACAACAAGCGAAGATTACAATGTTGAATTAGTAATAATCCCGAGGTTATTACATTCTTATGAACCTATTTCTCCTAAAGTTTCAGCAAATGTTCTCAAGTTTAGCTTATGGGAAGGTGAAACACCCACTAGTTCTATAAGTAAATCGATTAATTATTATCGGTTAGTCTTTTTATTATTTTTACTTTCCGGATTATTTCTTGCTGTAATTTGTGCACTTGGATTACTACCTCCGATGCAAAAAGAAAAAGTTGATCTTTATAAAAAGAAAAAAGTAAGAATAACAAATAGTAAAAAATATCTGTTATTTAAACCATTGATTTGGTTTGGGGCATATATTATTGGAATTGCTTTTACAGCTCTATTCTTTCTTCTACCTGTTGGAAAACCCTTTTTCACTTTTATTTATTTAATACCTTTCTCAGGCTCTGGTATTGTGATGTTGACACTACACTTACTTAGTAAACAACCTGGTATGGAAGGTAAATGGAAACCAAAGAAAGAAATACTAACAATACCTAAAACTACTGAAGTAATTATACTTGGTATTCTCTTTATTTTTACAACATTCTTATCCTCTTTTCTTGTAAATTCTAGCCTTTATCATATCTTTCCCTTAAATTTCCGACTATTATGGTTATTTATTTTCAGTATTTTAGCATTCCCCGGCTTCTTCTTTATCTTAACTGATTCAATTGAAATTAGAAGAAGTCAAAAAGACGCTTTTCAAAAAATATTCTTAAATTATCTGATTCTATTTATTCCCTTCCTCATCATGGTGCTATTTATTGGTGTAAGTGGTACCTTGATATATCTTCCAGATGGTTTACACAGTTTACTTGTTATTCTATTTGTTTTGCTTTTTGGAGAAGTAACAAATATCGTGTTTATAAAACCACTATATATATCACTTATGCAATCTTTTCTATTATTTTTCTTGTTAACACCACGAGGACCAATGTTATTAAATGCTATATTCTAAAATAAAATAAAAAAGTAAATTGTTAAGTAATATAGTAAGCAAATAATGTATTAGTATAATAGTGAGAAGAAGAAAACGAAAACAATAACTAACTTGAGGGAATGATTATTGAAAAAATATCATTCCTTAATTTTTTCTTTTTTTTGTAAGAGAAATAGCAGCATGGCTGAAATTGCAAAAAGTAAAACAGGTAATGAATTTGCTTGTGTAGATTCACTGGTTGGTGTTTGTAGTATATTAGTTATAATTTCTATTTTTGACACCCATAGTTGACTGAAGGGGGCATCCTTAGATAAAGTTGATCCGGTAAAGAGATAGGTGTTATTTCCTAGATAAACCGCTGCGTTGGCATTATTTCCATAACTGTCGCCTATGGTAACATTCCAAACAACGGATTTATTCATCGCTAATCGTATAATCCACGCATCACCATTACCTCTATCGAAACTATGTGTGGAACCGATAACGGTAAAGCCATCTCCATGAGAGAGAAGATAGGATACTCCGTCTTCCTCAGAACCTCCTAGTGTTTTATTCCATAATAAAGCACCAAAAGCATTGGTTCGTAATAACCAGCCATCTTTCCCACCAGCACCAATACTTTTAGTGTTTCCTATTATTGCAAAACCTTTATCAAGGCATTCCACTAAACCTGTTGGTCGGTCGAAATTAGTTGGATCTCCATAGGTTCTATTCCAGAGGGGGACACCAAAGTTATCAGTTCTCACTAACCAGATGTCATTAGAATGGGTAGTATTATGGGTGTATCCAACTATAGCAAATCCACCATTAGAACAATGAAGTAAGGAATGTGGTTGATAACACCGATCAACATCTCTATGATGATAAGTTCGTTCCCAAATTTTTTGACCTGATGAATTTATCCGAAGGAGCCAAAGATCATTCCCACCACTATTGGTATTCGTTACTCCAGAAATAACCAAATCACCATTAGGGCATTCAACAATTGATCTTCCTGCATCACTGACAAAATGGGTTTCATTTTGTTCGGGACCAATAAAACAGTGATTCCAGATAATCGTACCATTAGAGGTTATTCTAGTAACGAGTAAATCATTATTTTCTATAATAGCGGTAGTATTTTTGTACGTAGATACCACAGCGTATCCTCCAGCTACACAAGGAATAATTTGGTATCCCTTGTCCTCCCCGGTATCACCTATTGTAAAATTCCAGAGCTCTGAACCTTCGTGAGTGATTTTTAAAAGTAAAACATCATAATTGCCAGCGCCAGAACTATTAGTCGACCCAGCTATTACAAAACCACCATTAGAACAAGGGATTAGAGATTTACCCTCTTCATTAAATTCTCCACCATAGGTTTCATTCCAAAGAATATTTAATTCGTATTCAGTAGTAGATATACAACCTTTAGTGGGTAAATTTGGGCAGAAATAAATATTTGGAAAAAAGAAAGAAACAAAAAAGAGCAGAATTAAACTATTTACTATACAAGTTATTTTTCTAATATGTTCCTTTTGCTTAAGCGTTTTAAAAATCATACTAAGTATATCTTTTAACAACTATTTAAAATCATTTTAAGGAAATATTGAAAAAAAAAAGAAAAAGAAAGGATGGAACGTTCTTAGGTCATGTAAAAGCTTGCAGAAGTATCGCCATCGAATTCTTGAGGAGCGTCGCCGCCACCATGCGGATAGTTATTGGCAGCATAATCAAAGACCGTTTCCATAGCAACAGTAGCACTGCCACCATAATGGTTAATCCAGGAATACTCGAGGAAGTAATAGGTCCAAGCTCCATTTTGATGAGTACTATCATCATACCCATAGCCATCTTCTGTGCAGGTTGTTGCACAATAGACATGAGCACTATTTGGCATAGCCATGAGATCATCACCCATTCCGCCGGAATAGCAATGGTCTACAAAGACAAAGATTCTGTCTGCTACTGCATCATCTAAGATAGCAGCTAATTCTGTATCGTAGAAATCTCCATCTTCACCATTTTCGCCTGAACTGCAATCCCACATGCACAAGTATGATGATCCGTATCCATCACCGCTTCCGTGACCTGAGGTTATGAAAGCGATTATATCATCACTATCTGCCATACTTACCATGTTTTGAAGGGCTTGTTTTACGTTATATTCTGTTGCATACCCGTCATGTTGTGGATAATTACTTGTATGCCCATCGCCATAGACCCAGAGATAATCATAGTCCATCGCTGATCCAGACAGATGATTATGCCAATCAGTAGCATCTTCATCACAATAGGAAAGGTCGCTAATTGCTTTATAATCCGATATTCCAACAATTACAGCATATTTTGTTACTTGACTTGCTGAAGTATCGACAGTGAACGTGGTGGTGTCCATTGCACTATTACCAGCAACATCCCATGCTTGCACATCGACAGTATGACTTGTTTCACTTAATCCTGTAAAGGTATGACTTGTATCAGTTCCTTTGTTAATCCAACTACCACCATCTAAACGGATTTCATAATAATCTATACCACTTTGATCATCAGATCCTTCCCAAATGACTGTTACATCTGTCGTTGAAACAGTTGAACCGTCAGCTGGTGATGTAATGGTAACTGTTGGAGGTGTTGTGTCTGGACCACTTGAGGTAACTGTGACAGTTATCGTGTAATCTCCTGAACCAGAATAGGCGTAGCATCCAACTTCCCAGGTACCATAACTAGCTGGAGGATCAACATCTATCCATTCAGGATTCACTGAATAGCCAGAATATTGACTATTGGGTATTTGTGTTCGACTGCTGTGATCGGATGATGTCCATCCGCCTGTTCTCTGGGATTGGTCATCCCATAAGCTTAAATCATAGTCATCGCCACTTGCAAAGTCTAATGTGACTTCCACTAAGGCAGTATCTGAAGGAACATTGAAAGAGTGCTTTTGACTATCAGAACCTTCACTGACTGTTCCAGTAAAAGTATGTGTTACTGGTTCTGTTCCACCAGAAGTATCAACGGTGAAACCTACAGTATCTGTTGCACTGTTTCCTGCAACATCCCATGCACGGACATCCACTGTGTGACTACCATCAGCAAGACCGGTGTAAGTGTGACTTGTACTTGTTCCTTTATTAATCCATGAACCAGAATCAATTCTTGTTTCGTAATAATCTATGCCACTTCCTGCATCAGAACCTGTCCAAGTTACAGTTACGTCTGATGAGGTTATTGTCTCACCTTCAGATGGTGAGTCAATCGTTATGCTTGGAGGGGTAGTATCTGGTTCAGTAGTGTCTATAGTAAACCCAACTGAATCAGTATTACTGTTTCCAGCATTATCCCATGCTCGTACATCAACCGTATGACTGCCATCGGCAAGACCGGTGTAAGTATGACTTGTACTTGTTCCTTTATTAATCCATGAACCAGAATCTATTCTAGTCTCATAGTAATTTATGCCGCTTTCAGCATCAGAACCTGTCCAAGTTACAGTTACGTCTGATGAGGTTATTGTCTCACCTTCAGATGGTGAAGTAATACTCACATCAGGCGGTGTTGTATCTGTTGTTCCACCATTATCAACAGTTACGCTGATAAGATCCTCTGCAGTGGATAAATGGAACCACCACCAATATTCTTCGACAACCAAATTAATATCATGGCTGCCGTCAGTTTCTTGGGTCGTATCCCAGCTATAAGTATGCGTTCCTTTTGATGTCCAGTAGTCAACTTGACTACCGTCTATGTAAAGGTATGCCCTCATACTATAACTCGTTGTTGCATAAACCTCAATAGTGACAGTATCACTGACAGTTGCCCCATCAGGAGGACTATTTATTGTCGCTGTAGAGGAACGCGGAGTTGAAGCATAAGGAGTATACGCAGATATAGCTGCTGTGCTTGCCATTGCAAACAACATTGAGAAAAGAAGTAAAGTTGTTATAATTCGTTTTGTTTTCATATTTTCCCACTCGTAGGTAGAAAATAATTTTTTTGAGCAAAGCTCTATAGTGTTGTTTTTTTTGGAAAATATATAAACTTTTTGTAAAAAAATCTCATAAGAAATCTTTGCCTTAAAAGGATAAAAACTAAATAAAATTAAAGTATTGTGAATTGATAATTACAATGAATATCATGAAAAAAAAATGCTTCATAAAAAAAACTGAAATTGGCACTAATTTTTTTGACAATTAAGGTGTTCATAGCTCTGATACTTTTTGTTTTAAACTTCTGAAAAATTGTTTCAAAAAATTTTTCTGGAAATAGAAATAAAAAAATAAAAAGGATGATTTAATCCTAGTTTTTCTTACGAAGAGATATTATAACTGCAACGGAAAGTGTTAGGAAGGTAAATCCTATAAAACTATTTATCGCTGGAAGCGGAGTTGTAGTACCTGTTCCTGGTGGATTACACATATTATCAAATTCGTCAACCCATAGACGGGAACCGTTATTTGGTGCAATATCTTCCACGTACAAATTCAGACCACTGTTTGCAACAGCACGAATAACTACTCCTGAGCCAAGTGGTTCTTCTCTTTGAATAGCATCAGAAATATCAAAGCTTATGGTTTTTGTTCCAATAGAGGCTATTTGTTGTCCAGGGTCAGACTCAACCCATTGATTAAGAGTTTTATCCCACCACCATGAACCTTCGTGTTTTGTACCGCCTTCATCAATGTAGTAATTAGGTGCCCATAAGTAAGAGTGATTGAACCAATTTCCTCCACTTTTAGTGTAATCAAAATGTGCGATATATTCATACAACTCATGGTCAGGATCCCAATTTGTTGTATCAGGATCATATTCCCCACCACTTGTATCAACATAAATATTGTAAGTGAGACTAACGTACGTTGTATTTGTTAGGTTAAATGCGCCATTTAACGTTAGTTTAAGTAAGTCCTCAGTGACTTCCAATTTAGTGATGTCTGCCATCGGATCTGGGGCATCACCAACAGTATCATTACGGTATCCAGCAAGAGAAGTTTGTATATTAATGAATGAAGTTGCAATAAGCAAGAAACTAGTTAAGGATAATAGAATCAGTTTGGTTTTTTTCATAATTACAAGATGGCTTTTTTTCTTAAAAAAGGTAACTTTTTCTGCAAATAAAAACTATAAAATTAAATATTTTTTTAACTCTTTAATAATACTAAAAAGAAAAAAAGAAAGAAAAAAGAACTTTCGTTACTTTCTTCTTCTAACCATTACTGCAATTATGGTTAAAGTTCCTAAGGCACCCAGGGTAATATAAATTCCAAATCCAGGGAACGGAAATGTGAAACCACCATCTCCAAATTCTAGAGGTGGTAGATCATAACCTTCTAATTCGGTTAAGAAATTGTATTGGATGTCTATTGCAGTCCCGTTTGAAGTGCCTGTTAAGAAGCCTTCTAATCGTATACCTTCCATAATGCCTGTTGGTTTTTCTATGGCAAATTGATAATGATTTTCAATCTCACCAGTTAAATCAAGGGTTTGATTACCTGAGGTTGTAATGTGATCAAGAGTTCCAGCGAGGAAGAATTCAAAAATGAATTCTTGGGTGTTTTCTGTGTAAGTTGCATTAATTGTTAGTTCATCATCACCAGTTTCACTGATTAATGATCCTGTTGCGACATCATCTGCTAAGTCTCTGAAACCTTCCCATGTTGACGTTTCATTCTCAACAAAAGGAGTTAATAGCATGCCAGGGTCTTCTTCAGCTTCGGTTTGATTCCAGTCACCAACATCTCCAAATTCTACCGCTAAAAGATATGGATACATCATTAAAAATATTGAGCCAAAAACAAAACCGAATGAACTCGAAGAAGCAGATTCGGTATAGCCACCAGCCATTTTATCATAATAAACGGAGCTAGAGATACTTGTAACATTAACTGTTACAGATGTTCCTGGATCAAAATGATGACCATCTATTTCATATCCCTGAGCTGTGGCGGAATTTTCACCAACGGTTATTGAGGCGGTTGATTCTACGCAATCAAATACATACATGGAACCTACAGTTACACCATATGTTCCCATACCCATTTGGCTACCTAGAAGAAGGCCTATTAAAGTTAAGGGGGCAATAATTGCCAAAATTTTTTTCATTTATTTCGACCTTTAAATTAAGAGTTAAAATAATCTCTTAATATAGTAAGAATTTGTTATTCTATTAAAGGATTATTATTTAGACATTCTATTCTTTGATATTTTAAGAAAAGATTTTTTTAAGTGGTTAATTTGGAATAAATATGTGATAACTATGTCTAAGAAATTTAGTGTTAAAAAGCCATCTGATGAAGAATTGGAAAAATTAAATATTGATGCTTGGGGCATCTGGGAGAAAGAAAAAAGTGAATTTCCATGGGAATATGATCAGAAAGAAACTTTCTACGTTTTTGAAGGTAAAGCAACCGTTACCTTAGATGATGGAATTAAGTTTAGTTTTGGCGAAGGCGATTTAGTTGAAATTGCTAAAGGCGTTAGTTGTACGTGGAAAGTTCACGAAGATATTCGGAAGGCTTACAAATTTGGATAATCATTTTGTTATCCTATAACAACATTTTATTGTTAAGATGATTTATTTAGACAACATACTTATTTGGTGAATTATAGATGACGAAAGCAATTATTGAAACAGAGAAAGGCACGATTGAAGTTGAACTTTATGATGAAGCAACTCCAAATACGGTGAAAAATTTTGTGACTCTTATTCAAGATGGATTTTATGATGGGTTAACATTCCATCGAGTAATCCCCGATTTTGTTATTCAAGGCGGTTGTCCTCGAGGAGATGGTACAGGTGGCCCTGGATATAAAATTCCTTGTGAAACTGATGGAGAAAAACAAGTTCACAAAGACGGAGCTCTCAGCATGGCTCATGCAGGTCCTAACACAGGCGGATCTCAATTTTTCATTGTGTTAAACAGCGCTAATTGTCAGCATTTAAATGGACGGCATACTGTTTTTGGCGAAACAGTCAAGGGTTTTGATATTGTCAAGAAGATTGAAGTTGGAGACAAAATGAAAAAAGTTACTGTTGAAAATGTAAGTGATAAAATAAAAAACAAAAAACTTCAAAAGATGTAGAGGAAAAAAACAATTTGAAGGCTCTTATAAAATGAATGCTATTAAAGAAACAACAGATTATTTTACAAGTTATGATCAGCAGCAATTATTCTATCGTGTTTTTGCTCCAAAAAACTTGGAGAAAAATCCCAAAAAAGTTTTTTTAGGAATTCATGGAGCCTTTTCACATAGCGAAAATTTACGTACAATTGCAGAATTTCTAACTCAGCAAGGATATCTTTTTTATGCATTCGATAGACGTGGGGAAGGGCATTGGGATCAAAAAAAATCAAGAGGACATATTTCCTCATATCAAAAATACATTAAGGATATTAAAGCATTTCATGCGTTTATCAAACAACATAATAAGTCCTCTAACATCTATTATGTTGGTCATTCTATGGGAGGTGCTCAAGCGCTTATTATGGCAATTGATTTTCCCAATCTAGTTGATGGGGTTATAGTTTCTTCACCTTGTATTAGATTATCTATGCTAACTATTAAGCGCAGATTTTTGTTTTTAATGGCTAAAATGATGTGCTTTTTATTTCCAGGTATGCGAATATCTCATGGAGTTAAAATGAAAGAGGTCATTAGTGATAAAAAAATCCGTAAGAAAAGGGAACAAGATTCATTAGGATTAGATAAAATTACTACATGTTATACTCGAGAACTCTTTAAAACAGGCAAATATGTATCCCAACATTTCCCAAAGTTACCTGATATCCCTATTTTCTTTATTTTATCGGGAAAAGATAATCTCGTTGATAATAACTATACAAAAAACCTTTATGAGGAACATTTAGCCAAGAGGAGCAATGTTAAACTTAAGATTTATCCTGAGCATCTCCATGAAAATTTCAATGAGTTACCAAAAAATCGTCAGAAAGTTTTCTCGGATATAAAAGAATTCGTTACTCAACAATAGAAGATTCTTTTATTATAATTTCCTTTTATTTTTTACTTGAACGATTTAGTTTTGTAATATCTTTTGACCAATCAATTTCTTCTTGACATACAGGGCATTGGCCTGTTACTTTAGCCGCTTCTTTCATATGAGAAAAATGACCATTTACACCACATTGTGTACAAACACCTACTATGTCATTGAAACTCAATGGTAATTTGCAGACTGGACATATAGCTATTCTTTGTCCGCAAGCTGGACATTTTTTCAAATCTTCTTTTAAAGGTTCTCCACAATAAAAACAAGTATGGATTGATTTTTTGGGAAGCTTGTATTCCTGCATGTCTTTGATTTTTTTAACCTTATCTTTGCTTACAACAAAAATCTCTGAAAAGGCATTGAAAGACCCTTGGATCTTATCTTCTGTCAAAAGCTCAACTATTACCTCTTCCACCTGTTCCTTACTGCAATTGTATCTTTTTTGGATTTCACTCACTTTTAATTTATAACCATCTTTAAGTACTTTAATAAGTAAGGGCAATTCTCTCATCATTTTTTCATGTAATTTCTGTTTTTGTGATGTTTTTGCTGTATGTTTTTTTTGGTTGGCTGGTGGAGTTATTAATTTCCCTAAGGATTGTTCCCAGAGGTTTTCGAGAAATGGTTTTACCTCTCCATTCTTTACCGCGGAAACAACTTTTTCTAGTAATGGTTTTTCTTCTGGTCGCAATATATCTTCAACTGACCATAAATGTAGAATCCCGGCAATATCCAATGAAATCAATTCTTTCCCAATAGGACTGAAGAGAACCTGTTTTATTGGGTGATTATGTTTTGTGAGTTTTTTGAGAGGTTTTTTCTTTGAGTAATTCCAAATGCGGATTGAGTTATCTTGAGTGCCAACCGCTAGTAAGGGATTTTTTGATGATACTGTGAGAGAGGATAATGCAACGGGTAGTGAAGTTAGTTGTTGATATTCATCTCCATTTGATCCATCCCATTTCTTGATTAAGCCATCACTAGAACAAGTATAAAATTTTGAACCATCTTTAGTAAAAGCAAGGCCATAAACTGGACCAAAATGACCTTTTAATTCATACGATTTAAAACGTCTATCTAGTAACCAGATTCTGATAGTATGATCCCATGAGGTAGATACTAAATGATCTTCTTTAGGAGAAAAAGCTAAACGAGCAATAGCATCATCATGACCGGTAAATTCACTCATTTTTTTCCATTTTCGAGTTGCTGACCATAATTTAATTCTATTATCGGTTCCACCGCTAGCAAGAATAGAATTATCAGGATTAATTGCCAGTGAGGTTATGGCACCTTTATGTCCTCGCCATATCCGGAGCTGATCCCCCGTGAATACATCCCAGACGGAAATTTTTCTATCATCACAACCGGAAATTAAATATTTCCCATCATTGGAAAAGCAGAGACTAGTTATATTTTCCTTATGACCACTAAGAACTATCATCTCTTTTTTAGATTCTACACTCCATAATCGGATGATTCCATTATTAAATCCGGATGCTATTACTTGTCCGTCAGGGTTAAATGCAAGTGTAGTACATTTTACATCCGAATTAGATGTTGAATCAATAAGTGTATTTGTCATTAGTGGCATCCTCTTGAAAAGTACAGGTGAGTTTTATGTGTCTAAGCTTCTTATTCTATCCTATTCTGTTTTCTTTTAATGAATAAAGCTTTGCATTCAAATTTAGGTAATTACTATTATGATATTTATTATTGCGGTATTTTTATAGCTCCATAAATACCATTCAATGAAATAAAAGGTTTAGAACATTTGAGTTATTTCGTACTTGAAATTTGAATAATTCAAATAAAAAATACTTGAGTGGATGAAAATATTCTCTCATACCGAACATCATTCTAATTCTTCAATACAAAAAAAGGCTTTTCGTGAATACGAATTTGATGAACTTATTATTAGTTTTCGTAATGTTTTAACAAAGCCAGGGGAAGCAATTGCTCGTGTAATTTTAATAGGGCCTTCCGGTAGTGGGAAAAGTCATATTTTACACTGGTTTCGCAAAGAAATCCAACAGACGCCTTTACTAAATTTAGACCTAAATTTTCAACTTCAATGCCTTATTGTCGATTGTAGTAAACATAAATCAACTAAAAGTATAGTATATGAATTAATCAGACAAATTGAACCTGCTTTTAAGGCGTCATTACTTAATTGTCAGACAGCAGAATTA
>JAYEJY010000133.1:0-3630 GCA_034660795.1 Promethearchaeati archaeon
ATTAATGTAAGAAGTATTTTAATAATTTTGCAATGTATCATTGAACAACAAATAGATAAGCAACTAGTAATTTTGCATTCTAAATTTCTATTATTTTTTGTTTTCCTTTTTAATTATCACTTTTTCTGGTTATACCTTTCAAATGCATATTATTTTTTCTCATTCTCTTTGTTCGATTATAGACTCTTTTTCTTGTCCTTTTTTTTTAAAAAAATTGTACTTTTTTGGCGCAACATTAAAGAGAATAAAAAGTCTATCTATTATGTACTTTTAGGAGGGTGTTAAAAATTGAGAAATACAAATAGAACTTTTCTTCTCCTTTTTTTGATTGTCACTTTTGTTTTTATCCAACCCTTATTGCTTGAATCGCAGAAGAGCCATCTAGTAGATAATCCGGTTCTCCTCCCGCAAGCTATGGGTGTGTATGAAAAATGGAACTTCACTACTGATGGTACTATTTACTCTTCTCCTTCCGTAGCTGATTTTGATCATGATGGAAAGTTAGATGTGTTGATTAATTCACATGATGGTCAACTTTATTGTATTGATTATCTTGGGAATCTTAAATGGAACTTTTTCTGTTATCTCGATGAATCTGTTCCTGCTATTGCTGATATTGATAAAGACGATAATTTTGAAATTCTCGTTACTACAAATATGGGTTATCTTCATTATATTAATCATACTGGTGGTCTTGAATGGAAATATAAGACAAGTGGGGATATCTGGTCTTCGCCTATTGCTGCTGATCTTGATGGTGATGACACCTTAGAAATATTGTTTGGTTCAAACGATAATAATTTTTATTGTTTAAATCATACTGGAGGAAAGGAATGGAACTTTTCTGTTGGCAATAATATTCGTCCTTCTCCTGTCATAGCTGATCTCGATGATGATGGTTCTTATGAAATACTATTTGGCTCAAGTGATTATAATCTATATTGTTTAGACCATGCTGGTAACTTAGAGTGGAGTTATGCGTCAAATGATATTTTTCTTGGTTCTGCTGTTGTTGCTGACTTGGATAATAATGACGAACTAGAAGTTCTTATTGGTGGTTTTAATGGCTACGTTTATTGTTTTAATCACAATGGTGGTGTTTTATGGAATTATTCAACTGGTCCTGCTATCCGTTCTTCTTTAGCTGTTTACGATCTAGATGGCGATGGAATATTAGAAATATTATCTGGCAGCTATGACAGTAAACTCTATTGTCTTGGATTAACAGGTATCTCTTCTAGTGGTATTGCTCCTTGGCCTTGTCTTGGAGGATCTGTCTTTCATACAGGAAATATTGATACTGATGGTGATATGCTTGATGATCTAACCGAATATTATTACAGCACTGCCTTCTTTCATCCTGATTCTGATGGTGACGGCTTAACCGATGGGCAAGAAGTTCTCGGATATGGTACTGACCCCTGGGATACAGATACCGATGATGATACTATTGAGGATTTTGAAGAGGTAACACTTGGTTCTGATGGATATATCACGAATCCGCGAAAAAGTGATACTGACGATGATGGGTTGGCTGATAATGAGGAAATAGATATTTATGATACTGATCCTACTAATCCTGATACTGATGGTGATGGCTTCACTGATGGTGAAGAGGTGGAAGAAGGAACCGATCCCACTGATCCGAATGATTTCCCTGAAACTCCCACGCCAACACCCACTAATACCACTACACCAACACAAAATGGTAGTCAAGCTTTCTATTTGCCAATAATGTCTCTTATAGTTATTTTCCCTGTTGCGGTATTCCTTCGACGACGAAAAAAACAATGATTATTTCTTTCCTTTTTCTTTTTTTCTTTTTTATCTTTATTTTAATTAAATGATAAAATAGAAAAAAGTCTTCATTAGAAACTTTTCAATCAACATTTTTATCCTATCAATTTTTGTAATTTAATAAGATCTCTAATGGGTGCTTTAACTGTGACCAGTTTTTTTCTGAAGGCCTTAAAACCATCGATATCCCCATTCATCAATCCTATAAAGACGCTTCCAGAAAGTGTATAAAATATATCTGGATTCTCAATTTTTCCTTTTTGTAACTGCTGCGGTTCTCCATCTTTTATCTTAAAATGCCAGTATTCATCTAAATCAGTGAAATAATAAAGCATTGTTTTATTCCATTTCCTGAATGGTTTATTTATTTCATCATCAAGAAATTTTTGTCTCGTTTTTTCTAAGACTTCCAAAACTTGTGATCGGTCACTAGGACTCATATACTCTTCCAAATCATCTTCTTCTTTTTCATCATAGTCTGGTGGTTTTATTCGAGCATGTTCTTTTCCTAGCATTGGTAAGAAAACTTCTCGTTCATCTTCTATTAATTCAATAACATCAAAAGAACAATGATGGGAACATTGCCCACAGCCAATACAAAGTTCATCATTAATTTCAGCTTTTCCTTGGTTATTAAGTGCTATTGCTCGAACAGGACAATACTCCACACATGTTCCACAACCAGTACATTTTTCGTGGTCAGGTATTATCGCTCGATGATAAGATGTTAGAATATATGGTAGATAACCTCTATTGTAATTACCAATTAGTCCGCAACAGTCCCAACAGCAATTACAAATAATGTCCACGGGATATTTTGATTGAAAATCTTTCAAAGGCATAGTTTGGGTTGCTTGATGAATACAGCCTTTGTCTTGCCATTCTTTTATGTTCTTGATTGCTTCATCTTTCGTGATTTTCCTAGCAATACCTTGTTTGAGTAAATGTTCAGCTGCCGGTCCAATAGAAATGCATGTCTCAAGTGGTAATCCTGCACGGCAAGGATCATTGATTAACGTTTTTTCAAAACGGCAAAAACAATGACCAAGAGTAATTATTTCATTCTCAGCTAATTCATTAAAAATATTAATGACACTTTTCGTTGCAAAAACTCTGTTTTCATTTCGTTCAATTTTTTTATCAATTGTTATTTGAGCTGTTTTTGGTGGTGTTGTTGAAAGTACTTTGATATGTGGGCCAACATCTCTTAGTAGTTGATTAATCACTTCTTCATTGCCGAATTCATATGCTGCTCTAAAATATTCTTCTACTCGTTTCGCGAAGAGTTTTGATTCTTCTGTTTTTTCTCCTCTCATAAGATAAAGCTCAAACCATCCGGGAAAAATGGACATTAAATGGTAAACATCTTTTCCTTCTACATTTTTGATTATGGTTATCATCCCTTTATATAGTAAGTCATCAAGTATTCGTTTTGTCTCTTCTTGTGAAAGCTCAACATTTTGATGAATGCTTTCAAAAGTGTGATTTCCTCCCCCCATTTTTACCATAAAATCAATTTCTTGGGGAGTCATTACAACATCAAAAATATAGAATAATTCATCGCTTGTCTCGAGAGGATGAATAGATTGTTCATTCATCAAGTCAGCTACTTGTTCAATTTTATCTTTATGTGTTCGCCATTTTCTCCCATTGGAATCTATTAATTGTGTTTGTTGGGTATTTTTATTGGAATGTGTTGCATTATTCAATACAATCACCTTTTATTTTTACCAAACAAAACAAAAGAATCGATAGATAGTTATGTGATAGTAAATAAAAAATGTTTAACTATCAATTATTTCTAATTATGATTATGTTTTGCAATTGTTGGTA
>JAYEJY010000134.1:0-3626 GCA_034660795.1 Promethearchaeati archaeon
TTGTTTTTTATTACCTTAACATCAAATTATCTTAAGAATATTTAATCCTCTTTTCAGAGCTCGTTTTAACATCCAAAAAACAATATTCTTTGATGGTTTTTCGGTTTCATCTCGTGGTATTAGGCTTAAAGCACTCTCAGGGCAAACAAGAGCACAAACTCCACAACCAACACAACGATCATTCACTTGACATTTTCCTTCAATTATTTGCAATGCGTTAAATTGACATTTTTCTAAACACTTACCACATCCGATACATAATTCCTCATTAATAGAAAGCACATAATCTGCTTTAACAAAGGCATTTGGTTGTTTATATTTTGTTAATGCTTTAAAAACTCCACAACAACATGTACAACAATTACAAATATAAAAATGACCAGAAGCAATATTCATTGTTGAATGAATTAAACCCGCCGTTTCAGCTTTTCTTAAGATTTTTATTGCTTCTTGTTTTGAAATAGCTTTTGTCGCTTCCTTGTTTTTAAAGGCATTTTTTTCATAGGATAATGCTAAACAAACTTCAAGAGGATAAGAACAGAGGTTTCCTAATAGCTTTTGTTGTTTCCGACAAATACACTCTCTGACACCCCAACTTTTAGCTTTTTCTATTATCTTTCGAGCTTGATTATAGGGATGAACTCGTAAATTTGTTTCTATGACTTTATCAACTGGGATGACACGATGAACAGCTGGTTTATAAGAAAAAACTATTCTGCCTTTTGTTTTTTTAAAATATTCCTCCATTAACTCAGAGAATTCCTTTGTTAAACGTGGTAATTGTTCTTCATAAATACCAACAACAAAAGGTAATAGCCCGTATTTTTTCCCTCGTTTAGTTTTAGAAGAACGAATTTGTCCTTTCTTTTCCATTTTTTCCAATTTTGTTGATAACTCTTTTTCAGGAATATTTACTCTTTTGGCTATCCTTTTAATTCTTTCACCTCTTAACTTTAATTTACTAGCTAGTTCTGCTTCATCTGGTGTAAAAATCCATTCTAAAACCCGTAAATGCGTTCCATCATCTGTTATTGGGAATCCATTTGGTATCTGATTTAGTGTTCTTGATAATTGTTTATATGGATTTGTGCTATTATTTTCCGATTGCACATTTTTTCACCAAAAAATATCAAAAGTATTTTTGTTAAATAATATTCTGAGATAATAGATTCAAATTTTCATTATATCTTTAAGTTTTAACAAATTAATAATCTTCTGACAGATGACTTACGAATATAAAAAAAGAGGGAAAAGAAGATAAAACTTCTTTTCATAATTTATCTGGTGGGGAGAGATTTCTTTTTCTTTCTAACTGCAACAATAATGATGGTCACTAGGATAATAAGTAAAAGTAATCCTGCGCCTCCAGCAATAAGTCCTATATATAGGGGACTTAGCCATGGTAGTGCTGGTTTTTCATAACTGTATTCGTATTCTATTTCAACTTGATACAAATGAACGCTTCTATCAGTATCTCCATCAAGATATGCTCGCCAACGAAGATCAGTGCCTGTACTAGTGAAATTATGTAAACTATTTGGCGTTACTACTTCCCAATTAGAACCATCAGCTGTCATTTCAAAAGTAATTGAAACCCCATCTAAAGCAAATTGTTCAAAGGTTAAGGTTGCTGCAGAAATAGATCCATTAGGCATTGTGAAAATAGATTTCGATTGGACCAAATTGGTTTCATCAACATAAGTATCAGCGATACTCTCAAAAAGTCTGAAGATTAGTAAAGAATCCCTATTAGCAACAAATGCCAAATCACCTGCTACTTCTACCTGCATCGCACTTTCAATACCAGAATAATTAACAATTTGGAAGATATTATCTACATCTGTAATATTAATTAATCCAACACCTTCAAAGTTTTTTGCTGCAACTAAGGTTGTACCAAAAGAATGCACTCCTTTCATTACATAATCGGATCCCCAATTAATGTAATCCTCGAAAATCATATTGTATGGAAATGAGACATTCCATGTATGAAGCCATTTGCCATTTGCTACATAAAGCATATCACCATCAACATATAAATCCCAGACGAAGCTCATTACTGCTCCACCATTATCTATGATTTTTGGTGAATTAATGATATCAATAGCATAAATGCAATGGTCACTGCCACCGGAATATTCTCCGACAAAAGCATTTCGTCCATTCACGAAAACAGATGTTAGATTTGCTGGAAAAGATAGCATCTTAAAAACAGCGGGATCAGTCGGTGAAGTCCAGTTCCCAATTCCATAAACACTGTCTAGAACGACATGACCGAAATTTCCAATAGCCATAACGTCATACATTCCCGCTCCACTTAACATACCTAAGTATCTAATATTATTGGGATTTGATACATCGAAGACAAACTCTCCTGTTGTATTAGCACAATGAGCAAATTGACCATCAACATCAAGTTTAAGGAAACCATCATTCCCGGTAGACCATCTGTCAAGTAAAACGGGATTATTAGGATCTTTGATATTTAACGTGTAAAGTCTATCATTGCCACCAGCAATATATGCAATATCACCAATAACTTTAACATCCCAAACATCAAAATCTGAAAAACTATTTTCATAAACATAATTTTCGATATTTGTTAATCCGCCACCTTGAGCACTAATCTGAAAAGTATGTATACCGGCATCTGTTCCAACGACAACAATACCACCGAAAAGTTCAACATCCCATGCAAACGGAGTGGATTGTGTTAAAACTAACGTTAAATGATTAGGATCAACTATATCAAATATTCTAATTCCCTGAGCGCCTGCTGTTACATATAAGGTATTTCCTTGTATAGCCATATGTCGATAATAACCTGGCGGATCTACTCTAGCTAATAATTCGGGATTGGTTGGATCTGCAACATTTACTGCAGCTATACCACCTTCACCGAGGGTAACATAAGCAATATTGCCATCTATTAATACATCCGTAGCATTTCCAGGAAGAGATAAATGCCCTAATTCAGTTGGATGTTGTTTATTGGATATATTTAAAGTATAAAATCCCTCAGTACTTGCAGCAATAAAAGCATAATGACCTGTTACTTCTAATCCTAGGACATTATTTGTGCTCCAATCTGGATAGTAAAATATTGGGTTGTTTGGGTCTAAAGTGTTTATTATTTGAAGACCTTGATTTAAGGTATCATTATAAGAAGCATAATAGACGTAAAATCCTTCCGCATCAATATCGGTTACTTCACCATTAGGACTCGTTATATTTTCAAGAACACCTGGGGCATATAAATCATGATGGGTACTAACATTGTAAATAGCTATAGACGAATCAAAATAAGGAGTCTTATATGCTCCATAATAAAATACATCACCATCAATTGCACAACAAGCAATTCCATAATTTGCATTCCGATAATAAGATGTCTTATATTCGTAGGATCAGTAATGTCATAGATATTTACTGTTTTAGAAAAACTTGATGTATTATAACTAACAGAATATATTTTTCTGCCTTGAACCTCCAAATCACTGACAGGATATTTAGTTTCAATAAAATCTAGAGAAGTTATAGATTGATTTCTTCTATTGGTCACAGTACTACTGCTCCACCAGACATCAGTTAAAGGATCCTTGTAAAGATCGTTACTAAAATCTTCA
>JAYEJY010000135.1:0-18222 GCA_034660795.1 Promethearchaeati archaeon
GAAGAATTAAACAAAGCTATTACCCATGCTAAAGAAACAGAGCAAGAAACAATTCCATTAGAAGGCCTAAATATCATATACAATAAATTAGTACGAAATTTGAAGGATGAAGGATTTGCTTTTATTGAACCATCAAAAGGCGATGTATTTGATCCAAGAGAACATGATGCAATTTGCACTGCTCCTCCTAGTAATGAACCAGCGGATAGGATTGTTAAAACATTCCAGAAAGGATTCAAACTTAATAATCGGGTAATTCAAGCTGCAAAAGTAATGGTGTCGGTAGAACCCCCTAAAGAAAAATCGAAATCTAAAGCAGGGGAAGAAAACGAACAGAAAGTTGAAGAAAAAACAGAAAAAAATAATCAAAAGTAGAATAAAAATAAAAATGATGTGATATAAAATGGCAAAAGTTGTAGGAATCGATTTAGGAACAACAAATTCAGCAATTGCTTATCTTGAAGGTGGGAATGCCACAATAATCCCTAATGCTGAGGGTGGCCGAATCACACCTTCTGTTGTCACGATTACGAAAGATGGGGAACAAATAGTTGGTGAAATCGCAAAACGACAAGCCATCTCAAAACCAGACCGAACAATTCGATCTATTAAAAGAAAAATGGGTTCAAGACATCGGGAGGTAATAGATGGGAAGGAATACACTCCCCAAGAAATCTCTGCTATGATTTTAAGAAAATTGAAAAGAGATGCAGAAGATTACTTAGGAGAAGAAATAAAAGAAGCAGTTATCACTTGTCCTGCCTATTTTACCGATAGTCAAAGACAAGCTACCAAAGATGCTGGTAAAATTGCTGGCCTAAAAGTACTCCGAATTATTAACGAACCAACTTCTGCTTGTTTAGCTTATGGTATTGACAGAGAAGAAGAGGAAGTTGTCTTAGTTTTCGATTTGGGCGGTGGAACCTTTGATGTTTCTATTCTTGAAGCCGGAGATGGATTATTCGAAGTTAAAGCAACCAGCGGTAATAACCTCTTAGGTGGCGATGATTTCGATCAAAGACTAATGGATTGGGTTGTTAAGAAATTTAAACAAGAAGAAGGCATTGATTTATCTGATAATGCTTCAGCAATGCAACGTATTAAAGATGCTTCAGAAAGAGCGAAGATTGAACTTTCATCTAAGAAACGAGCTTTTATTGATATACCCTATATAACCGTTGATGAAGATGGTCAACCAAAGAATATTAATTACGAAATTACTCGTGCCCGTTTTCAAGCAATGACTGACGATTTAGTGGAAAAAACAATGGGCCCAACAAGACAAGCACTAAAGGATGCAAAATTGAATCCCTCCGATATCGATAAAGTATTACTTGTTGGTGGGGCAACAAGAATGCCTGCTATCAGAGATGAAATTTCTGATATGTTTACTGAAAAGAAGATTTTCAAAGGCATTAATCCTGATGAATGTGTTGCTCTTGGCGCTGCTGTACAAGCGGGTGTTATAAAAGGCGACGTTGATGATGTAATTTTATTAGATGTAACACCATTGACATTAGGAATTGAAACTCTTGGTGGCGTCTTTACTCCTATGGTTGATCGAAATACTACTATTCCAACAGAGAAAAGTCGTATCTTTTCAACAGCAAGTGATAATCAACCTAGTGTAGAAATTCATGTGCTCCAAGGTGAACGGAAATTTGCTAAAGATAACAAAACATTAGGACGTTTTCAATTGGTTGGGATTCCCCCAGCTCCTCGTGGCGTTCCACAAATTGAAGTTACTTTCAGCATTGATGTAAATGGTATTGTTCATGTTAGTGCTAAAGATCTAGGAACTGGTAATGAACAAGAAATAACTGTAACTTCACCCAGCGGAGTTTCTGAAGAAGATGTTGAACGAATGGTTAATGAAGCAGAAAAATATGAAGAAGAGGACCAAAAACGATTAGAAAGGGTTCAAATACGAAATGAAGCTGACCAACTAATCTATACAGTCGATAAAACTTTGAAGGACATGGGCGATAAAGTTAGTGAAAAAGACACTAAGGAAATTAAAGAAAAACAAGAAGCATTACGGGCAGCATTAGACTCTGATGATATTGAAGAAATTAAAGCAGCAAAAGAAGCATTAATGGAAACATTACATGGTTTAACAGCACAAATGTATCAACAACAAGGTGGTCCTGGAGCTCAAGGTGCTCAAGGAGCGCAAGGATTTGATCCCAGTCAATTTGCTGGTGCTGCAGGTCAAAATTTCACACCACCCGGTACGAAAGAACAACCAGACGAAGAACATGTCGTAGACGTCGACTATGAAGTCGAAGAAGATGAAGAATCAGACGAATAAATCGCTGATTCTTAGATTTTTTATTTTTTTAACTTCTTTTTTTTGCGAATTATTTCAAAACAAATAGGTAAGAAAAGCAATACACTCATTGTTAGAAAGAATCCTAAGGAGCTATTATCCTCTGTAGTTTCAGTAGTTGGAGTAGTTGTGTTTATTGTATAATCTGGATCAGTATTAATAGGTAAATTAATTTTAGATGGATGAGAGGACTCAAAATAGAGGGTATTTGCAGCAGTAAATGTTTCATTATTGGAATAGATTCTATCACCATTATTTGGATTTGCATTGAATCTTGGGTAATTTGAACTGGAAATTGCGACGCGTATTTTGTGTCCTTCATTAAAAACATAGGAGGTACTTGCTAAATTAATTTCAACTTCTACGATTTCCCCACTTTCTAAGAGTTCCGGATGAGTTCTATTATTCCTATATTTTGCTCGCACAATGCCATCTTGTATTAGCATTGAGCGACCATCAGGATAAACATCGGTAATTTTACAGGTAAAATCCGTATCTGAACAATTAGATGAAATCCATAGATTTGCTGTTATTGGACCAGTAATTTCCATTGATTCCGTTAGAACTTCGGAAGAAAATATCAAGACGTCATTACGTCCTTCAATACTTGATTGGTCATAAGGCCCAGCATCGATTAAGAGATTATTCCCACCTATGGTTGGCACAGGATTATTAGGATCATAATAATAGGTTTCTGATTGTGATACTTCTGGAGATTGACTTTGAGATAATTGCCCGTTTTCCCGGAAATAGAATGGTTGTATCTCCATACTTTCTATAGGCCACCTATTTGTTTCTCTCCATAAATTACCTGTTGCATTATCTTCCATAGCCCCCATACAATAATAGAGAATGGAAGAAGCATCACCAATTTTATTTCCCTCATCTGTAAGATATGTCTTAAAGAAATCTAGTACAAAAGTGTCGTATAAACTCCGAACAGAATTTTCTGGGAAAACAATTTCTCCTTGTTCCGCTGATTCAGAGGCAACATGTGTCCATGGTCCAACAATAAGGTATGATTTACCACGGATATTGGATTTGCTTTCTAATTGATAACCACGGAACCCATCAATTATTCCTTGGATAAAAATATCATACCAACCTCCTTGAAAAACAGCAGGTGTGGAAACGCGATTATATGAATCTAAAGTAACATTCTTCCAAAATGCGCCATAATTTTCATTTTCATAAAGCGTTGGTAACCAAAAAGTACTCCCAATATTCCCCAACCATCCAACCGCAAGTGATTTGCGTAATGCCCCCCCTTGAAAAATAACCTCGTTATGCAAAGTAGGAGAGGCCATTTGAATTGCTTGAGCTTTAAGTGTAAGAGGAGTATCGGTTAAATGCATAAAAAATTGACAGATACCCATCGCTGAGGGGCCATAGGTTGCGATATTCCCATCACACCATGGTTGGTATGATATCCAACAAAGAGTATCATAACCATCTGTAGATGCATTCATAAAAACCATGTCTGTTCCTTCAGATGCATAACGACCTCGCATATCTTGTATAACAGTTATGAAATCATTCAGATTAAATAGAGATCCCACAAAATCAAAATTATCCTTATTATAGGGAGTACGCACAAGAACGACAGGAAGCTCATCTGAAGCATAATTAAAACCTGCAGGATAATATACATCAGTAGCAAGTTTTACTCCATCTCTCATTGGAACCATAAAAGTTTCTTTGCCTTGTAACTGTTGTTCTTGGAGAGATGCCATCTGTACTTGAGAAATAAAGGGATTCATACAGATAGATGATAAAGCAAATATTGTTACCATAAAGGAAAAATGTAATTTTTTCATAAAGAAAAATAGGGAAAGGATATAAAAAAAGATTCTGAAAAACTATTGTATACGATCAATAGCCATTTCAGCTATATCTAATCCGTATCCACAGATACGGTCTAAATTCCGTTCCGCTAATTGAATCTGGACTTCAACATCGATATCCTCAGAACGTTTACGAACTAATGTTTTTGAATTTAATTCTTCTTGTATATTTTCATACCTTTTTATAGCCTCTATTGCAAGATCCATTTTTTTACTAAGAAAACCTTGAATTGCTTTAGTATGTATATGAAGTGCTTTTTCAGAATATTCTAAGAAATATTCCTTATTCTTTGTGGAAATGTTTTTACCTCCAAGGCCTAAACTACAATGAGCAATACTTTCACAATGGTCGGCAATTTTCTCTAATGATTTAGCTACTGGATAAACATACAAAACTTCACGTGGTTTCATTTCTAATTCTTTAAGAAAAACGGGATTTTCTAAAGCAGAACTAATTTCACGACGAATTAAGAAATATAAACGATCAACAGATTTTTCCCGTTGTTCAATGTCTTCAACATTGTCAGAATTGGACTCGATGAAATCTTCAACGGCATTTTTCTGCATATTTCTAGCTATTAGATGCGCCCGACGAAGTGCTTTGTCAATAGGAAATTCACCATGAAGTGCGAGATCTCGAATTTCAACATATTTTGGCCCTTCAGAGATAATTTCACTTCCAATTAAATTATTTACAGTTGCTGAAATTTTTTTGCCTATTTTTTGAGTGATTTCTTTTTTTGAATGTAAAGTGATTTTAGAATAACCAGCTAAATATTTTGAAATTATCATTTTTTCTAGAAGGCTATCTTTTTTAATTTCATCTAGGTCAATACTTACTTCCTTTTCTAAATTACGCGTAATTATCTCTTTGGAGATTAAGAGATTTCCTTCTTCCATCTCAAGGATATTAAGTTCGTCCCCCTGTTCTATTTTCATTCGATCAACCCAATCTCGTGGTAAACTAATCGTATAAGTTGATCTGCCTGTTAATTGGATTTTCCGGGTAATTGCCACTTTGATAACTTCCAGCTTTGTTATATATATCGATAATTTTTCTATATAATAAGGGCTTCTATAGACCTAATGATATATAGATTTTACTAGATTATGTTTTAAAAAATTGATTTTATTAAGAAATATTTTTATCTATATAGACCACTGTTAGATATAGTTTACTATAGGGCATACTAGTTGGTAATATAAACTATTAACAAAGATTATTTTTTAAGTTAATGTAGTTGTATCAACTGTCTTGAAAAAAACTATCTTTCAAGATCCTTAAAAATTAAGGTGAAAAACAATGTCATTTGGAAGCAGTAATAGAGTTTTAACTATTATCCTCATCATTCTGATACCTGTTGCAGCAGGTACTGGAGTCCTGATTACATGGGCTACTATGCAGGATGTTAGAATAACAACCTTAAATGTTGAAGGTTCAACTACAGTCTTCAAAATTGTTGAAGATTCTGCAGTTGCTTTCGCAGACGATCATCCAGGTGTAGAAGTGACGGTTGCAGGTACAGGTTCCGGTCCTGGAATCACTGCATTAATTGATGGTCAATGTGATGTCGCAATGGCATCCAGACCAGTAAAAGCAGAAGAAAACACTACAGCTGGTGGCACACTTAAAGCTTATGCAATTGCTGGAGACGGTATTGCAATCATTGTACACGATAATGTCGGTACTCTTGACTTTAACATGAGTGCTGCTCGTGGAATTTTCAATGGTACTTATACTTCATGGGCTGATTTCGGAGTAACTGGTTTAAGCAGCGATGCTATACAAGTGGTTGCTCGTGAAACCGGTTCAGGTACTCGTGATACCTTCAGTAGCATAGTTTTAGGTGACGAAGATGCTGAATATGCTGATGGTGCTATTCTTAAAGCAAGCGACTCCTTAATTCTAGAAGCTGTCAAGGATAACGATAACTACATTGGTTATGTTGGACTAGGCTACGTGGAAGCAGGGGTTGAAGCATGCAGCATTGACGGTGTTACACCTTCTGAAGAAACTGTTGCAGATGAATCTTATGCTATTGCCCGACAACTTTTCTTAGTTATCGATGGTGAACCAACAGGTCTTGCTTGGGAATTCATTAATTGGCACTTAAGTCCAATCGGTCAAGATTGGGTTGTTGAAGGCGGATTCGTTGCAATCTATAAAAGAGCAAGTAAATTGTAAAAAAAATATCTTGCTTTTACCTTCCATAAGGTAAGGGGTGTTGATTCCCCTATTTTTTTGTTTTTTTAATCCTCCTTATTGAAAGATTTCTTTCTCCCATATTTATCGCGTTTATATCGTCCAAAATCAGCTATTTTGCTGAGTTGCTTTTCATTAAAAACAGGACCATCAATACATAATCGCCATCCGGTAGGATCAACTGTGCATTGCCCACATAATCCAATTGCACATTTAAAATATCTGTCAGCTAAACTTGCTTGAAGGGGAATTCCTTCTTTCTGAGCTATTTTCCAAATTTTAACCATCATAAGTTCAGGACCACAAGTAAAGATCTGGTCAATTTTTTGTTTCTTATTTTCCATCAAATAAGATTGACAACATTCAGTAGCAAATCCACAAAAGCCATAAGAACCATCATCTGTACTTGGTAAATATTGGAATTTTGAGTTCTTCTTTGCTCGTTTTTCAAAATAATCCTTGTAAGCTAATTCAGTTATTGTCTGAGCTCCATGGATAAGTGTTACCTTTCGCTTTTCCTTCAAAATAGTTTCTACGAGGAATTTTGTTGGTGCAATACCTGTTCCCCCACCTACTATCAAGATATTTTTTCCCTTAATAGAAAAACCATTACCATAAGGTCCTCGTATTCCCAGTAAATCACCTTCTTGTAATTCATGGATTGCTGTTGTTCCAGGACCAACTTTTGCTACTGCAAATTCAACTTCGTTCGTTTTTTTATAGCAATTACCTATACCCATTGGTTTTTCATCACGACCTTCTACCCACATCATAATAAATTGCCCCGGAATAGCTTTTTCTACTATTTTAGGAGCAGTAATTTTCAAAACTTTAACAGGCACACGACAAGCTTTTGGAGTTTCTTGATGAATAGACTTAATTTCTGTGACAAGTATTTCGCCTAATTTCTTATGAGAGTGTTTTTGCTTTTTCTTATTCATGGGCAACACCTATTAATTCTGAATAATGAGATATTTCTTCTCTTTCAAGATAATTCTGTAATCCGGTTATTAATTCATCAAAGATAGAGATTTTAACTGGATCTTGACAATATGCAAGAGCGGTTCCAATTTGTACTGCAGAAGCTCCCGCTAGGAAAAATTCCACAACATCCTGCCAAGTAGTAATCCCCCCAACACCAATGATAGGTATTTTATCGCCAATTTCTTCAAAAACCTCATAAATACAACGTAAAGCAATCGGTTTTATTGCAGGTCCAGATAACCCACCATAAATATTTGATAGAATGGGTTTTTTGAAGGTAATATCTATAGCCATTGCCTTGACGGTATTAATTAACACAATACCATCCGCACCACCGTTTATAGCAGCTTTAATAGGTTCAAGAATATCCGTAAGATTAGGTGAAATTTTTACAAACACAGGAACATTCACTTTTTTCTTTATTTCATGTGTAATTTCTTTTACTAAAGCACAATCTTCACCAACACTTGCTCCATATCTTCCACCATGGGGACAAGAGATATTCAATTCGAAAGCTGCTGGTTTAGCTTTCTCCAATGTTTGGGCTACTTGAAGAAATTCGTCTGTATCTTTCCCATAAATACTAGCAATAATCGGCACTTGACAAGTTTTTTTGGCTTGCCGTAATTCTTCTAAGAAATAATTACAACCAGGATTTGGCAGTCCCATCGCGTTAAGTAATGAACCATTCCCTAACTCAACAACTGTTGGATTCTTATATCCCGGGTTAGGTTCAACCCCAATAGATTTGGTTATTATCCCTCCGCATCCTCTTTTTGCTATTCTTTTCATTAAGGACGCATTTACACCTAAAACACCAGACGCAAGCAGGAAAGGGTTGCGCATTTTTATACCTGAAATAGTCGTTTGAAGCTTAACCATACCTTATCTTATTTTCTTACCTTTTATTCGCTAAAAAATCTTAGGTAGAATTAAAAGAAAAAAAAGAAAAAAAATGCTATGTTGAAGTCTGCCAGGCATAAATATTATCATAATTAGAATTAAGATTAGCAGCACTTATCAACCCAACATAGCCGTGAGATAAGCGAGAATCGCTAAAGGATAGTGTTGGTGTACCATCTATCTGGAGTTCCATATTACTTCCGTCAGCTATTAATCGCCAAGTATACCATTGGCCATTATTGCGAGTCCAATCGGTCTCTGCTAGTTTATAAAAGCGAAAAGCATCGATGCCGTCATTATCGAAGCCTTCAACATAATGTACAGTTATTTTACCAGCTTCAATTTCATCACTTTCAGAATTAAAGATGATCTTATCTTCAGCACCATTATGAGGTGGATTTACATCAGGATCTGGATAATTATAAGTGAACCAAACGATGTAAAAATTAGGATATTCGCCGGAATCATCATATCTAAAAATTATTCCATTAGCATCATCGTCTGATGTCATTAAGTCATAAGAAATATTCACATCCCAAAAATCTCGGGATTCATCTTGAAGTGTTATCCATTGGAAATCATTGTTTGAACAATGCCAATAATGGTTTCCACCTGATTCTTCAATAACCCAATCACTAAGATCATGATTTCCACCACCATGGGTAGAAATTAAGGTATGGGTCCATCCAGTAGGTGCACCACTTTCAAAATCTTCTTCATAAAGGAGAACAAAGTGACTGAATTCAGCTGTAACTCTGAAATCAATTGTTGTCGAATCGCCATGATTTAATATAACAGAACAGTCATCACCATAACCTAATTCATCATTTTCTGTATTTGCAGAGATAACAATGAATTCTTCTGACGCTGGACTAATAGATACATTACTATTCATTGCCCAGGTCACACTTTCTCCATTTCTTGTAACAGACACGCTTTCTATAGTTACTTCTTTTGTACCTACATTTCTTAGTTCAACAGTGATTTCATCAGCAAAATCATTAGCGTTAGCATCATCCATTTCATAACCGAGTAGAACGATCTCAGATTGACCTTGAAGCATAGGTACAACAACAAAATAAACAATTGCTGCAGCTGTAACAGTTAAAGCAATTAACAAAATAGTAGCAATAACTGGAGAAATTGCTTTTCTTCTAGCCCACAATTGTTCAATTTTTCTTCTTATCATTTAGAATTACCTCTTTAATAGACTATGATATCGTTTAAAAATATTAAAAAGTTATTTTTATGGCAATTTTTGAACTAGAAATAAATAGAATCATTTCTTAAGAATGAAATAATAGAAAATTAGAAAAGAGGAAAGAAACCTTACTTTGTTCCTCCTTCAGTTCGGGCAATTAAATATACTTTTTCGTAATCACTAATTCCTACTTCTTGAAAAGTTTCATTATCATCTAATTGTCGACCTCGGAAAACAACTATAACAGCACTGGCAGGAATGCGTTTTTGACGTGAAATCTGCCGTTTTAATTCAGCAATCGTTGAATTAGGTTTAACCTCACAATCAATAACGCCTCCACCTATAGCTGAAACTACACGTACGATCATTTTTTACTTGTCACCATTTGATTTTTTACTTGTTTTTGTCTAATAAAAATGTAGACTTCATGTAATATAAACAATTTCAAATAAACATGAATCTCCATAAATTTTTCTTTTATTACTTCTCAACAATTTGCCTATTAATATTTGCAGCGATAAGTCCTCCACCAAAACCATTATCAATATTTACTACAGCAACATTTGGTGCACAACTATTCAACATTGTTAAAAGAGGGGCAATACCCCCAAGATTTGTGCCATAACCAACAGATGTTGGAACAGCAATTACTGTGACTGGTACTAAACCAGCTACCACCGAGGGTAACGCACCTTCCATACCAGCAATTACAACAATAATATTTGCTTGGAAAAGCTGGTCTTTAAAATACAAAAGTCTATGAATTCCGGCAACACCTGCATCATAGATACGACCAACTTTTGCTCCCATTAATTCAGCTGTAATTGCCGCTTCTTCAGCGACAGGAATATCCGCTGTACCCCCACAGATTACTAAAACAGAGCCTTTTTTTCTGGGTTGTTTTTTAACCCGATAAGCCAGTTTAGCTTCTCTATGATATTGGATATCTTTGTCAATGCTTTTTATTTCTTCATAAACAGCAGGTTGTACCCGAGTCAACAAAATTGTCTCATTCTTCTCTATTAAAGTCTTATAAATTTTAATTATTTGATTTGTTGTTTTTCCCGGGCAATATATTACTTCAGGATATCCTTTTCTCAGGGCTCGATGATGATCAACTTTTGCAAAACCAAGATCTTCAAAAGGGAGATCTCTCAATTTTTCTAAAATCTCATTAATACCTAGTTCATCTTTTTTATAGGCTTGTAATAATTTCTCAAGTTGTTTTATATCCAAATTATCCGAAACTCCGCTAACAATACATCTTATATTTTATTCATTGACCCCATTTGATAGCCTGCTAAATCCAGTGTTACAAATTCAAAGTCAAATTCTTCAAGTTTTTTAACAATATTGTCAGATAATTTTACAAGTTTTAAAAATTCTTTTGGTTTAATTTCTATTCTTGCAATTTTATCGTGGACTCTTACTCGCACTTTTTTGAATCCTAATTCTTTTAGATATTTTTCTGCTTTGGCAATATTTTGTAATTTCTTTTCAGTTAGCTTTTCACCAAAAGGGAATCTTGTTGCTAAACAAGCAGCTGCTGTTTTATTCCAACAAGATAATCCTAATTGTTTAGCTGTTTTTCGAATTTCTTTTTTGGTAAGTTCAGCTTCAATTAATGGACTACGAATCGCTTGTTCTTTGATAGCTTTAAATCCAGGACGAAAATCTTTCAAATCATCATAATTTGAACCTTCAATGATTTGTCCTGTAAGCTCTTGTTTTTTGCAGAATTTTTTAATTGCTTGGAAAGATTCCGTTCGGCAGAGATAACAACGTTCAACTGGGTGATCTTTAAACCATTCTTGATGAAGCTCATCTGCATGCAAAATATAGTGTTTAATTCCTATTTCTCTAGCAATTTTTTTAGAAGCTTCTAATTCTTTGGCAGGGAAAATGGGTGTATCTATGGTTATTGCAATTGCTTTATCTTGAAGCTCTTCATAGGCTATTTTTGCTAGTAAAGAGCTATCAACACCACCTGAAAAAGCAATAATAACTTCTTCTAATGATCGAAGAATTTTACGTAAATACTTTATTTTTTTTTCTAATGTCATGATCACTTCATCTTACGTGTTTTAGAATTTAGGACACTTCAAAAGTTGTTGTCAGATTATTGGTCCAGCTTTTCCCAAATTTATTCGATAAATGAGCGGTAATTACAATCTCATAGGTTGTGCCATTAATTAAATCAGCTGTGTTCACCCATGCTCCATGATTAAGTGTTATTGTTCCTTCAAAATTGTAAACAAGATACCAATAATTTTCGCCTAAGACTTCAGTTGTATTAGGATTAATGACTCTGATAGTATAGCCATCAAAGTTTTGATGCCAATGGCCAGGATTATTTAATGTAACTTCAGCAAAAACAAAAGTATAATTACCATCAATAAGTGTCTTTTCTTTATGGTTTTTATATTCAATATTGCTTACCCCTAAAGTTGTTCCCCAATCAGCACATAGGGTGTCAACAACAGGAATGAGAATAATAATACCCAAAATCAATGCTGGATAGATATATTGTTTCCGTTGTTGGATTCTCCGCCAAAATTTTTTAAACTTATTTTCAGAAGAAGCTTTCTCGTCATTTTTTGGTGAGGAGTCAATTGTTTCTTCTTCAAAAACATCTTCATCTTCTTCCTCGCCAAATAAGAATGCAATAATAAAGAAGAGAGCGACAATCGATATTAGAACAATCATTCCAGTTCTAGTTTGAACTGCTTTTGTAATTCCGCCCAGATAAGGTATTCTCCCAACAACTTTACCTATTAGTCGGCTTTCGTGTATTCTGAGTTCTTCTGAGGAACCCCCAGGCAAGAAATTATCATTAGTTTCAGGGTTATCACCTTTTGTAGTAAACCAATACTCTCCAGTTGTATTGTTTTTATAAACACGATTAACTCGATGAACAATAGGAATAGCATCATAATCTATAGCTGTTAAATTCGTTCCTTGAAGTCGATAGAAAACGATTGTGTCTCCTTGTTTAATTTTTGAAGGATTAACACCACGAATAATTAACATATCTTTTTGCAATTGGAAATCACCCTTATGACCCATATAAGAAGGCTCCATGGAAGGGCTAATAACAACTACTAATGGGCTATTTGTGTGAAGAATTACGCCTAATAACCAATTAAATCCAAAAATGAGAAGGACAGCAATTCCCATGAAGAGTGCTATTTCTATTATATCTCTTCGTATTGAGCCTTTTTCTTTTTTCTTTTCTTTTTTACTTTGTATGTCTTTATCTGACACGTTCATGGCCAACCTTATCAATTATAGCGGTGGGAATAATTATTAACTCTCCTAAAATAGTTTTCCTTAGATTAAAAGTAATAAGAGTTGTACCTATTTTTGAGGTTTTGATGATTATGGATCTCGAAGAAGCGATAGATTCAGATTTAGACTTTCTCTTGGTCGGTTGTATTTCAGGTCGAAAAAAAGATAGTATGAGTGAAATATGGCATGTTCTAATCAAATATTGTCGTTCGAAACCTCAGGATTTTTTTGAACTTCCTATTCATGGGCTTTTTTTGATTGGTTTATCTTTCCCTGTTAAGAAAGTAATCAAACGCTTACGACGGGTATTAATGAAAAATAAATTTACATTTATTAATTGTAAGAAATTTACTCCCATTGAAAAACTCGTTAAAAGTAATCCACAAGAGATTCTTGAGGTTATTAAGCCTATGCTCTCACGCGTACCTGGAAAAGATACTTGGCGAATAACAGTAACTAAAAGACATTCTTCTCTCAACCGGTCAAAAATGGTTGATCAAATTGCAAATTTACCTACTGCCCCTAAAGGTTTTGTTGATTTGGAAAATCCCCAATGGATTATCAATGTTGAAATATTAGGAGAATGGGCTGGTTTGAGTGTGTTTCCATCTAATACTGTCTTAGCAACACATGATTTTGAGAAAAATTAAGCGAATTTTTTTATTGTTCAAGACTTAGTAAACTTGATTTCTCTATAGCTAATCGTTCAATTATTTCATAACGGGAAAGGGGTGATTTAGCTGAATTAAAAATTGAAATCTCTTTCTCAGTAATCTGAAGATTCCTAATAGCTTTAGAATTATGTTGTAAGGGAAGGGTATCAATGTTTTTTTGGAATTTTAATATTTGCAAATTTTGTGCAAGTAACATTTCTTTAATATCAACTGTAACGGCAATTTTTCTAGATTTCTTTTTTTTCAAATTTTTATTCGTGAGTAATTCTATTACAATAACTTTTTTTGTGTTTTTTGTAATGCCGGCTAAGTTGATCGCTTTTTTTATTTGTCTTTGCCCCGAGATAAACAGCATTATTTCTGTTCCCACAGAATTAGCAATATTTGTTCTATTTTCAAAGCTTTTAATGGCATAATGGATACAAGCCTTAAGATGTTGTATTCCCGCGATAGCCTCTTCATCAAGAAAGATTATCCCTTGTATCTGTTTATTCTCGGTTTCTAAGGTTGTTGTTTTTCGAATCAAATTTTGGATTCTTGTTTCTTGGGGATACACTTTAAATTGAAAACGGGATAAAATGATAATATGGGAATTTATTTCGAACATTGTTTTATATCTATCCAACATCTTTATCTATTTAATTATATTAAACTTGTACTTAGCTTCTTACAGAAAGTTTTACAAAATAAATTCTTTCATGAACTATCATTGGGGTCTTATTTATATGGAAACATCAATCCGTGTTTTGGATTTTAAAAAAATTTGGTTTATGGTTTTTACTCTCTTTAAGAAAATTAAAAGTGCAAATTATGATGCTGAAGTAATTGTTGGAATAACTCGAGGAGGTTATGTAGTTATTCGGCTTCTAAGTGATTTCATTAATTTAAAAACAGTTACAACAATAGGTTTAGATTTTTATAGTGGGATAGAAGAAACAAAAAAAGAACCAGAGTTAACAGAAGAATTGGGTTTGGAGATTACTGATAAGAGGGTTTTATTAGTTGATGATGTTGCGGATACGGGACAAAGTATGAGCTATGCTGTTGACTATCTTAAAACTAAAGAGCCTTCCTCTATTATAACAGCAACAATTCATTACAAACCTCATTCAAATTTTAAACCGGATTTTTTTGTAGAAGAAACAAGTGATTGGTTAGTGTATCCTTGGGAATGGATGGAATTTTGCCGTCAATACCTCAAGAATGATTCTGAGAAAAAGAAATCAATAGAACAAAAAATTGCTAATTTACGAGCCTTTTCGCTCCCTGAAATAGTAATACAGCAAGCTCTAATACAATTAGGCCTTGTAGAAAAAGAAAAAAAAGAGTGAGTCTTCGCCTTTCTTAACACAGTTAGCGGAAAATTTTCCGAACAAATTCAGGCATCACATAACCAAGATAGGCGCTTAGACACATTAAAACTCCAAATACATATGCAATATAATAAAATGGAGTATAGGAGGGTAAAACTCCAAGTTCTTGTAATAAAATATCAATCGCAAAGCTTAGATAGAGAAGAAAACCAAATAATGCACTCAAAAAGATGAAATTGAAACCTGCTTTTTCCCAACGAAATGTTGCGTTTTCTTTAGCTCGTAATGTAAAATATCCTAGAAGGAAAAACGCTAAAAATGTCATAGCCAAGTGATAGATGGTCGGTCCTAGAGTATATTCGGGATGTGCCCAATCAGCACTAATTGCACTAGCAAGCAAGCCAAGCGTAATTCCATTAAGAACCCCTAACAAAATAGGTATGAATTTCTTTGTTTTGCGAAACAAAGTAGCTTGTGAGAAAACTTGTGAAACAAAAAGTACAATTAATACATTGCTTATGGCTGAAAACCCATACCCAAGATTTATGCCAAGAGTTGAAAAATCTGGGCTTGTTTCCGGATAAACACCATTATTTTGTTGTTGAATAATGTAATGTGTTAATTTTCCAACAAATAAAAAGAGAATGCCTAAATTCCAAGAAGTAAATGCACCAGCTAAAGTGAGTGCAGCTATTTTTCTTCTTTGGAAATATCTTTGATATAACCGACTAACAATAAATGCGGTTACAATAAAAACTAAACCTTCTATGATGACTGCTGCTAAGGGGATATGATCTGCCATGATTTTTTACCTCTTATTCTTTTACCAGAATGCATCACGCATTTTTGAAATTGGGTTTGCTTCTTCTAGATAACTATCTATAAGCTCTGTTAAACTTACTTCAAGATTATCTATATTTATAAGCTGATTATTTTCCTTATCATAATTTCTACTACATAATGCACCAATTTCTTTTGCTGCATTTTTCCAATTTATTATTATTTCCTCTTCATCCATTTCCTTATCAAATATCACTGCTGTTGTTACATTATTTCCTTGCATAACTAAAGTGTTTCCTATATTTAGTTGTGTTATAAGAAAACCCTCACGTAAGCTTGATGCTGTTGCCTTAAGTTTTTCTAAAATTTGGGGGTTATCTTTAGAATTACTCTCTTGTTCTCCGATAATTGATGAAAACAAGACTTTAGCATTCTTTTTTGCAAAGATAATGACTTCTTTTACCATGAATTTTTCATTCCTTTGAAATAGATGACGAGTAGATCTTTATGATTAAATTCTATAGTATAAACACATAAATATTACAATTATTTTTTATTCACTCCTTTAATAAAGCTATTTTTCGGGCAAAAAAACTAAAAGATTCATAAAATACTATGAGAATCCAAACAATCAGAATATCTCTTGGTGATATATTATATGGTTGAAGCTACATCCTTATGGAACTGTTATTCTGCTCCTGGAAGAGTTTGTCTCTATGGTGAGCATCAAGATTATTTGGGTCTTGAAGTCATCCCCTCAGCAATTAATCTTCGAACTTTTTTCCGTCTTAAGAAACGACAAGATGATAAAATTATTATCCATTCCGAAAATCTTGATATAACTGATTCATTTAACATGAAGTCGGGGTTACCATACTCTTCAAAACCATTAGATTATCTAAGAGCGGTAATAAATGTTCTTTTTAAAAAAGAGATTATTCAGAAAAAACACGGCTTTAATGTTCGTATTTCTAGTGAAATCCCTATTGGATCTGGCTTATCTTCATCAGCTGCGTTGCTAATAAGCTGGTTAATAGCTTTAAATCATGAATTTTCTTTATCCTTATCATCACAGAAAATTGCTCAACTTGCATATTATGCAGAACATGATGAGTTAGGAATTAATTGCGGAATAATGGATCAATACGCTTCTGCACTTGGCGGTATTTTTTCCTTGCTTTGTAATAAACCACCTTATACAATTAAAAGATTTGAAGCCAATTTTGACCCTTTAATTATTGCTGATTCAAGTATTCAAAGACAAGCCAATAAACCACTAACAATTTTGAAACAGCAATTATTTCAAGGAATAACAATAATGCAAGAGCATAAATTACCCCCTCTTTCAAAAGTTTCTATAGACGATTTAGATACTATACAAAAATATCTTCCAACACAAATTTATAAACGTCTTAAAGGCGCCATAAAAATACGCGATATAACTAAACAAGCACATAAGCATTTATCTAAATCCGGGGAAAAATCTCGAAAACTTTTAGGAGAATTATTAACAAAACAACACACAATTCTTCGTGATTATTTAGAAGTTTCAATTCAAGCTTTAGATAAGCTTGTTGAAGTTTCGATTAATGCAGGGGCCTTAGGAGCAAAACTTACCGGTGCAGGTTTTGGTGGTTGTATAATTGCTTATGCTCCTGGAAAAGAAAAAGAAGTCACTGAAGCTCTAGAAGTAGCTGGAGGGAAGGTCTATCTATGCCACACAGAATTACAAGGTGGAAAAAAAGAAATAAGTTGCTAAGTATTACCCTTTAAACCGATAATTAATCTTCAGTTCCTCTTCTAAAATTATTACTTGTAGCAAATGCTTAAGTTTCTCTACCAACAATACGGGGATTTATTTTGCCTTCCAAAATAAGATACTCAATTTCCCGTTCAATAATACCTGGATCGATTTTTAGCTGATTCGCAATTTCTTCAATATTGATAGTCCCAATTTTTTGTGCTTCTAAAGTCTGTACTTCAACTTCATTTCGAAGAGTTAGGTAGGAATAAAGAATTGTCTTAGTTTTATTAAAAACAGCTTGCAATTTCTGGGGTAAAAGCTCTCGCTCAATAACGGTAACTGCTTCAGCTTTATTTAAATCGGTATTTTCTACAATATCGCTTATTTCCGCTTTTCCTTTTTCTTGTAATTCTTTCTCACACCAATCTATAGCTGTTGTTAAAGGTTCATGAGACACAAATAATCCCATCGGGTAATATTTTCCGGTTATCTCTTTTCTTGCATATAAATCTTGGATAAGATAATCTATAAGAGGAGCAATGGTTTGTTCTTTTTTGTATTGATAAATATTCAATTTTCCTTGATCATAAATATCTTCTTTAATTTGGTCCATATATGTTTCGAGAAATTCTCTGATCCGTCGCTGGAATAAAACTGTACTTTTCTCTGTTTCTCGTAAAGCTGTTGTAATATCTCCTTTTTGTAAAGCTTGAATAGATTCCTTTATTGCTTGATATTTATTACTCCGAAGAATTCTTTGATCTTTAATACGCTTAAAAATATCATTTATGGAATTGAAATCCCAAATTTGCAATTTCTTAAAGATACTGCGAATCAATAAATCCGTGAAAAGATTAACGATTTGGGGGTCATTGAACGTGGCTAAATAATGGAACATAAAAATATCATAAATTTTTGCTTCTTCTACATAATTGCCTGTTTTTTCATAAATATCAGCT
>JAYEJY010000136.1:0-3578 GCA_034660795.1 Promethearchaeati archaeon
AAAAAGGTCATGAAGATCAGATTTTGGGATTAGGTGGAGAAAAACATGAAATTGCTTTTGAAGAAGAAGATATTCAATGTCCTAAATGTGAAAGACGATATTCCATTATTCATGAAATAGATCTTTATTCACAAAACGAATTAGGAATAACCTTAAGCTGTTCGAAAAATCACAAAAAAGATTTCGTTGTAGAAATATCTGTGTAAAATATTCCTTATTAATTAAATAAATAAAGAAGAATGGAATTTACAAAATTAATTGACAAAAAGAGTTACCTTACTGAGGAAAAAATCTATGAGAGAATACAAGGGTAATCCATTACGTTCTCAGGCTAGGAGAGATATTCTAAAAGCTATAGGTGATAATGAGATAGTAAATAAAAATCAAATTGTAGAAATTACTGATTTAAGCCCTTTAACTATAGATTCAATTCTCCGGGAATTCAGAAATTATAAATTAGTCTTTTGCCATATTGGGGGAATGTATACACTTTCAGGAGAAGGTGAACAATACTATCTTCAATTAAGAAAGAATAAATAGAAAACTTACTTTTTTTAACTTAAATTCATTACATCCATTTCACTTTACTTTCTGATATTGATATTGCCATGAACCAAAAATTGTACCATCATTAGACCACTGGCGAAGAACTTCAAGTATATCGGGGTGAATCTCTCTCGGTTCAGCGTTTTCATATTTTGTACCGGGTAAAGGAATTAAATAATGCATATGAATTTTACAACCCATATTAATGAGGATTTTACAGAAATCAAGAGTTTGAAATTGATCTTTAGCAGTTTCTTCAGGAAAACCAAATATAATATCTATGTTCATTAAGAAATCATAACTATTTGCTAACTCCACTGCAGAAATGACATCATCAATTGTGTGCCCTCTTCGGATTAGTTTCAAAATTTTAGGACTGCCACTTTGGGCTCCCATGGTTAAGTTATCATTTGCACAGTATTTTTTTATTAATTGTAACGTCTCGTCTGTAACAGATTCTGGTCTGACTTCTGAGGGAAAAGTCCCAAAATATATACGACGTCTTTTACGAGCTTCTAAAGAATACAAACCACTTAGTAATTCCTCTATTTTTCCAATATTAGGCTTAGAGGCTTTCTTTGCGTAATATCCAAAAGCATTCGGAGCGACAAATCGAAAGTCATAACTGTCTCTTTTTGAAAGTAAAAATTTCCCCCATTTAATTACTTCTTTTGGAGAACGAAATCGCATTATCCGACCAAATAATTCAGGTGTTTGACAAAATGTACAGCCATAAGGACAGCCTCTTGCAATTTCAATAGCTGAATAGAGTTCATGCTTAGGTGCAAAAGGCGGATAATTATTCAAATCAATAAAATCATTTCTAGGAGTAACTTCGTAATCATTTGTAACGGGATCAAAATAGGCTATCCCTTTAAGTTCCTTAAAGGAGATGTTAAAAATTATCGCAGAAAGTAATTCTGGAAAAGTTTTCTCTCCTTCTCCAATAACAATAACGTCAGCACCAGCATTCAATAATTCAATAGGTTTCGCTGAAGGATGAGGTCCTCCCATAACAATTGTCATTTGTTTTCGTTTCGAATGACTCTGCAGTTTAGTAAGGCGTTGTTTTATATTTTCAATTTGAAAAGTACTACAAGAAAAACCAATAATTAGATGGGTATATCCTTCTTGATATAAATTGTTAATTTTTTTAAAAAATGATTTAGGTTTGGCTAAAAAAATTGGAAGTGATTGTAGAATAGGAGATATCTCTAATGCACCAATTAGTGCATGATAGGAATAAATATTAGCTCGAGCATAATGAAAAACAATGGCGAATTTTTCAGGTGGTTTATGGGGTCGTTTCTGTGATTGAATTTCAAGCATTGTTCATCAAAACTGAATCTCATGACATTGCAATTTTTTAATCCTATCCAATTATTTTTCAAGAGATTTTTTCATGAAACGATAGACAGAACCTACAATATAATCATCATCACGTTCTTTAACTTCAAAATTATTGGTGTGAAACCATTTACTAAGAGTATTCTTTATTTTTTTATTATACGATTGATTTATCGAACCATCATAAAAACCATCGCGTTTTAATACTCTTAATACAGTTTCGAGAACATTACTCTCAAGTTTGAGTATATCATCAGGATCATCCCGTTTTAGAAGGCATAAATTATAGACATCAAAGACTTTTCGTAATTCTTTAATCGGATGAGGGTGTTCATCAACACGGATATCTACATAACGATCCGTTCCTCCATCATAGGCCCCTTCTTCCTTGACTATTAAAATGGCAGCAGATTCTTTTCCTCTTTTATCGCCACCTGCATCCCGACCAGCTTCTAATGCAGCAAAAAGCTTTTCGACAAGATCACCCGCTGTTTCCTTATAAGCAGAAGCCATCGCTGTAATTGTTTCTTCTGAAACAAGTATGTTTCCTTGACAACAGAAATTTTTTCCAATAAAATGTCCCGCCCAATCAAAACAATTACTTCCGGTAAAAGAAGCAGCATTTCCATCTCTATCTACGACACCAACTTGTCTTTCTTCTTTTTGGGGATCATTCGTAGTTAAGACTTCAATCACTTCTGCTGCTGAAAGACCAGCTTTTAACATAGCAAGACCTTTTGGACCATAACTTGTATTGGCGTTTGCTTGGGTGGCAATAGCACCGACATTTGCTTTTGCAAAAGGTACCACTGTACCAACAGCAACGAATTTTGATTGAACAGCAACACCCCATTCCTTATTCTCGGGATCATAAGCAACAATTGAAAAGGTCATAATACATTACTAATAACCTTACAAATTAAGAATATTACGATAAAGTTTCTGTTATTCTTTAACTAATTTGTTCTCTTTCAAAATTTTTTCACATTGTTTAATTCGTTTGTAAGTTCTTGTAAAAACACCCATTAAAGAAACTGCTTCTTTACCTGAAACAAACGATCTTCCAATAATATTTCTAAATCGTCTGACAAGGATTTCCTCCTTTCGTTGATGAAAGCCTAAGACACTAACTGCTTGGGCAAAAAAATTGATAAGTTTCTCTTTCTCATTTCTTTTCGCTTGCCGGTATTTTATTCGCTCAGGATCTAGTTGGTGAAGATATAATGAATAAAGTATAATACCAACTGATTGTGCAAGATTTAAAACATAGTATTCTTCAGCAGCGGGTATATGAATAGTCATATCACAAAGATTAATTTCATTATTTGTTAAGCCGGTGCTTTCTCGACCAAAAAGAATTGCTACATCACCATCAAAAGACCAAACATTTTTCAAACTAGGATCATCCGAACGAACAGCAATACGGGCATTTGTAGAGCCAATATCAGTAATTATTTGTGCAGTAGTTCCAATAACATAGGTTACTTTTGGTAAAAAATCGTCTAAAGAATCATATTCTTGATGGTTTTCAAGAATTTCTTTTGCGTGCATTGCATACTTATATGAATCACCAGTAAGTGAAGTTTGTGGGTTAATCAAAACTAAATCCTTAAAACCAAAATTTTTCATTACTCGAGCAACTGACCCTATATTTGCTGGTCCCTCAGGCTCAACAAGAACGACCT
>JAYEJY010000137.1:0-3569 GCA_034660795.1 Promethearchaeati archaeon
ATTAACCCGATAGAACCCGTGTTCAAATTTAGTGAAAATGGCTAATAGGAAGAATGAAAATCCAGAAAAGATAATTGTGAGAATAGAAACGATGGTATCAGGCTTAAGAAATGCCATAAGGAAACTAAGAATGACATAGACAACAAATATTGCTGTAATAATCTCGGGAAAATTAAGTAACCAACTAACAATAGTTAAAGAAAGAAAAGGTATTGGAACCAAATATTTAGCTGTATCCCATTCTTTCCAAATAAAGAATATTGTTAAGGTACATATGAGAATATAAATTATTGCGGATATCCAGTTTCTTGATAAACCAGCAAACGGAAAAGCATTCATTCCTTCAAAAACAATATAAAGTAGATGGAAAGCAGCAATAATAATGAATTGATGTAAACTCTGATTCACTTTTATTTCCTGCATAATATTCTTCTTCTCATTAGTTCGTGGCGTCTTTGATTGTTTTTCCTTCATTTTTGACTCCTCCGATTTATTATTCATTTACAATACCCTCCGTTTTGTCATGCCAGCTAAAGAAAGCTGGTGCAGAAACTATGAAAAACAGGATGAAAATAACGAGAGCTTCATATTGAAAAGCTGCATACTCGGGCCAAGCGATAATTCTGCGTGTAAAAGCGAAGATCGATAAAGTAATTGTATTCATTAGTAAGGTAGCTATAGATAATTTTCGCCACATTTCTTTTTGTAAAATAATTGGTATGTTACTAATAAGGGAAAGACCGAGAAGTAAGAGTAATGCTGTGAAAATATACCAATGATTGAGGGCAGTGATATGTCCTAGGAAAATCACATTTATTCCAGAAACTATAGACCAAATTATGAAAAGGAGATTAGGTTTATGGAAAATTTTTGGCAGTACTAATCCTAAATAAGTTACAAGAATATAAGAAATTCCAATAATGAAGAGGAAAATTTCATCCGAAATTGTTTGTACTTTTACAAGAATTATCAGAACAATTGCGAGGATTTCGCTTATAGCGAGTGAGATAATTTGATCAAAAATAGACAAATTTTTTTGAAGTATCTTAAGAGAGCTGGCTATACCTAAAGCGAAATATAGTAAAAAGAATAACAAAGTCGTTGTTGTATCACGATAGACACCAACACTTACGATAGCAACAATTCCAATAATAATTTCCCCGATAATTTTTAAGATCATGTTTTCTGATTTGATGGCTAATTTGTCTTCTTGAATAAATGGATAATAAAATGCAACTAATAATATTGAGAGGCTTCCCAAGAATATTTCAAATGGATAGAATTGCCCCCAAATTGGTTCAACGGTAGTTACAAATCTACTAGTAAAAGTCAGCGAAATTAATGTCACCGCTGGGAAAAACATTGAAAAAATAGCCATACTCCGCTTAAATGGAAGCGGTATATTTTCTGAGTTGAAATGTAGAACCACAGCCATCATTATTGGTAAGAAAAAGAGAATCAATATTTCTAGACCAACATTTTGATGGATTCGCGGGATGCATAACATAATGGATAGAACAGATATAACTCCTATCGAGCTCATCCATTTTTTGAAAAATATTCCTAGAACAATGATAAGAACAATTGGTATGAGGTACATGACAAGACTTAGACTTTCTGATAAAATATCTGCAGTTTGTTCCCATAAGAGTTCTACCGAAGTTAAAATTATTAGCTGTAGGAAACCTAAGATTGAAACTAAATTAGTTTTATTAAGTACTCCTAAAGCAATGGCAATACAACTGATTGCATAGCCAAGATAATAGAAAAGACCTGTAGGAATAGCTAATTCTGCTGCCATCCCTAGTACGCTTCCAACAAATACTATCGTGAAACCAATAAAAAGAAGGATAGATACCAATTGAGGTAAGAAATTACCTTTCCGAGCTGGACTTTTATCTTGAGACAATTTAGCCTTTTTAGATTTTTCATTTTTGGTTGTTTCATTTGATTTTTTACTTTTAGCCTGCATTAAATGAAATAGTCCTAACCCTTCTCCTATCAGCACTATCCCACCACCTATTCCCATTATAATGCCAATTTGCATTGCAGGTGATTCAATAGTAATTACAATATAGTAAATTGTGACACATATTCCAACACTGAATAAAATTATTGCAAGATAGAAAAACCAATAATTCAATAAATTTCTTTCAAGATTCGACCAAAAAGTTTCATCTTTGATCTTTTCAGGTAAAACTTTTGGTGCTTTTTCTTTTTTCTCTGGAATCTTTTCCGGTTCTTCTTTCAATGCAATTTCCGGTTCTTTTTTAGTCTTAATTTCATATCTTCTAATTAATTGATGAATAAGTTGTGAAACGCCTTTTAATTCTATTATAGCTTCTTCAGATATAATGGGTTCAATTCTTTTTTGCAATTTCAACAAAGCATTTTGAGTCTCTTTGAGGTAACGTGAAATTTCAATTTCTTCCTCCGATTTTGTTTGTGGTAAAGGTTTCCCACATATTTTGCAATAATTTTTCAGAGGAACTTTTTCACCACATGTGAGACAAATGATTTGATTTGATTCTTTTTCTTCTTCCTCTAATTGATCTTTTTGAAACTGTAATCTTTGTAATAAAACCTTTAATCGTTTAATAAGAATATCAAGTTGGTTTTTAATATTCTCAGCAAAAGTTTGAGCTGTTTTTTCATAAAATTCTGAAAGCATCTCATGAGCTTCTTTGACACGTTGTATTTGATTAGCTAATTCTTGGGTAGGAGAAGCTTGTAAGAGAGCACCACAATTGGGGCAATATTTTGATTCTGGAACTTTCTTCCCACAATTGCTGCATATAATTAATTTTTTTTCCGCCATTTTGAATGACACCCTCCATTGTTAGGAAATTTAAAACTCTATAGCTAATACCTTTTTTTTAAATTAAAAGTATTTTTGTGCTCAATACTATAAGAGTAATTAAGTGCTTATTAAATAAGATAATTTTTTAATTGTTTTTTTATGTAAAATAAATAATCTCTTCTTTAGTGGAATATATTTTTAATCGATGTTTGATATTGTACCTTTGTTTAAAGACTAAAATGGTGTTAGGCTATGAAGATAAAAAGAAAATTAGGAATCTTCTCTGTATTTTTTATTCTAGGATTATTTCTTTTCTCTACACTGAATTTTTCAATAGTAATTACTTCCATGAACGTACCGAAGGAGAACATTACAATACATGGATATGATACCTACATAGAAGATTTTACGACTACCACATATAAAAGTGGGGCAACAAATGCTTTTGGATGGGGAACTAGTACTCTTTCTAAAAGACGAAATATGACTGCGCAAACACTTGATTTTTTCCCAACCGCAGATCCGGTTAGAAGCATAGATGTTCAAGGTAGAAAGGCTTATTTTGGTATCTATAATAAATCAATGGGGCCCCCAAGTATGGGTGTTCTAGATATAACTAGACCAGATCACCTTTCTGCAAAAGGATTATCTGCTGCTTGGCCAGAGACAACTGCCGTAGCAATCAACGGTGATGTTTTTTATACTGGTCAAGTGACAATAGGTGGCTATGGACTTTGTATTTATAATTACTCTAATTCATATTCCATTA
>JAYEJY010000138.1:0-3533 GCA_034660795.1 Promethearchaeati archaeon
GAAGTACAATCAATTTACGAGATCGATTAAAACCAGATTTAGAAGGTGCTTTTGGCTTTTTATCAACAGCACTAATTTTCAAACAAAAATATCGGAAAAAAGCCAGTTTTTGGAAAAATGTAAAAAGATATCAAAAGAAATTAAAAAGAAATCTTAGAAATAGAAAAGTATTCTTCCTACAAAAAATTTTTTCTAAAAAGGCATCTTATGAATTTTTACAAAAAATGGGAACCTATTTCGTAGAAGTTGCTACAAAAAAAGAGCCTTTTTCCGTAAACAATCTTGGATTATTAGATGATTATCTTCAAGATGTTGATTTAGACGCTTTTTTACCTATTGATTCATTTCACGGTGGTATGACAAGTTTTCTTAATATTCTAATAGTCATGGTTTATACTCTTCAAAATGAAATGCATTTTCATTGTCATTTTATAAAAACAAAATACACTATGGAAGAAATCAAAAGCTTAGCTAAAACAGTAAATAAACGAATTGAAAATGCTCTTTAGTTGAGATATTATTCTTCTCGTAAATTCTCATTTAATGGAATAGAAGTAGTTGATATACCTCCTGATAAAACAGAAATTATAGTATCTTTATATGAAGAAAAAAATTGAACTGTCTTATGAATTTATACTTAAAATCAGTCGAATATTCTAAAAATTCATCTCTAAATTAAACACTAATTTCTTATCGCCCCAATTTTAGGGTTTATTTTTGCAAAACAAATTAATATAAATGATGTAGAAGGTAAAGAAAAAAAGTAGCTGTAGTTGGCTTAGTATTTAATATAATAGGATTAATTGGTACTATTATAGCATTTTTTATTATCTAACTATTATATATATTCAATAATAAGTAATCTTTTTATGACAATAAAAAGTCATAAATTGAAATATAACACTATTATTAAAGTGAGAAAAAATGGATGAAATGCATTTCTTACCTGCTACAGAAATAATTGAAAAAATTCATAATAAAACATTATCAGTTGAAGAAGTTATAATCAATCTTCTTAAAAGAATAAAGAGTATAAATGAGGATATTAACGCTCTAGTTTTTTATGATGAAACAGACCTTCTACATACCGCAAAAAAAGCAGATGAAAAAATTGCCAATAATAAACAATTAGGCCCTTTATTTGGATTACCTATTACTATCAAAGATAATATTGAAGTAGCAAAAATGGTTACCACCGGAGGCATAAAAGGTCGAAAGGATTTTATTCCATCTTTTGATGCAACTGTTGTTCAACGATTAAAACAAGCTGGAGCAATAATATTAGGAAAAACTAATTGTCCAGCATTTTGTGCTGGTTATGAAACAACGAATGATTTATACGGACAAACAAATAATCCATATGACTTAAATCGCACAGTTGGCTCAAGTAGTGGTGGTGAAGCAGCACTAATTGCTTCAGGCGGTTCATTTCTAGGGTTAGGATCAGATACCGGTGGAAGTATTCGATGGCCTTCATCTTTTTGTGGAATTGCCAGTTTAGTACCAACTTTTGGACGAGTACCTCGAACAGGAACAATCCCTCCTTACCTTGGATTTCTTGATACAACTCAAATAGGTCCGATGGCTAGAACAATAAGGGATTTGATACCTATTCTGCCTATAATTATGGGGCCGGATAATTGGGATTCACACTGTATGCCAATGCCCTTTTCTAATCCCTATAAAATAAAAATTAATGATTTACGTATTGCCTATTATACAGATAATGGCTATGTAACTCCAGAAAAGTCAGTGAAAAAAGTCATTTCCAATGTTGCTGATATTCTGACTGAAAGAAATCTTACTGTTGAAGAAAAATGTCCAGAAGCTGCACAAAAATATTTAGGAGTGGTTAAAGGATTAAATACTTTTTCTGCAAATGTGAATCCTAAAACAGCTCCTTCCACTAAAGAATTAACAGAACCAATTGAATTTTATCCTGCAAGAATCTATGATATTGTGGATGAATGGTTAGCTGAAAGCAAGAAAGCAGAAGGAGAAAAAGCTATGTTGGGAGTTGAATATCAATTTTGGAGTTATAAATGGGATACTTATCGAAGCAAAATGATGCAATTTATGGATAACTATGATGCTATTATTTGTCCTGTTTCAGCAATCCCAGCTTTTGAACATGGAATGTCTTCTACGAAAGAATTTAACGGTATGAATCTCTTATCCTATACCCATCCATATAGTTTTGTTGGTTTTCCTTCTGTAACATTTCCAGGGGGACAGACTAATGGATTACCTATTGGTATACAAATTCTAACCGCTCATGGACAAGAAGCTCTGGCATTAAAATTAGGGTTACTTTTAGAAGAAAGCCTTGAGGGATGGCAAAAACCAGCTCGAATATAATGCAAAATCTATTCAAATTATATGAAAAACTATAAAAAAATCATTTAAATTTTTGTTAAGCTAAACGTTTTATAAAATAGAAATAATTAAATACTATTTATGATATCTTTTTGTGAAAATTCCCTTATTAAATTTAAAAAAATTCTTTATCACTAGCTATTTTTAGTGAGATTTTGTGGAGATTTAAAAAATAATGTATAAAAAGTATAAAATTACATTAGCGATAGTTTTTATTATTCAATTTTTGGGTTTACCTTTTGTGCAAGCCAACAATACTCTATCAGAAGGTTCAATTTATACTTACAGAATTGTTGAATCTGAATGGGATTATGTTGCTGGAAATGATCAAAGTAAAGGGATAGGTTTCAAGTTTGAGGATCAATTGTTTGATTGTGATGAATCATTAATTGCTACTGTTGAAGAAGTTGATTATAATTATGTTGAATTTACTGTAAGTGTTGGATCAGAATCTGCACCTTATTCAATAAACCAAATGGTAGCTCTAGGATTTACATTTCTCCTATCTCGTCCTTTTTCCTTGGTATATGACATTGCTTATTATATTGAAACTGAGGCAGATAATGGTTTGGCATTACAACATATGTATTATATGCCACCCGAAATTTTTGGAGATTATTTTAGTAGTTTATCAGATGAAAATGTTATTGCCAGTGAATATCCTGATGATGAAGATATTACCTATAATGATGTTGGAGGTAGTTTAACTATAAGCTCAAATATAGTTAATTTTGACTGGGTAATGGATGCACATTATTTCGATGAATCAGAAGGAACAGATTATAGTGGAACTTATAGTTTATCAATACAATATGATCAAACAACTGGTTTATTATACGGATACCGAATTGACTTAGATTATGCAGGTACATATGAGCATCAATCAGTTGATCTTGAGTCCCATCAAGGATTAGAATTACAAGAAAACACTAAGGCTTCAAGTATACCTATTTATTGGTGTGTTCTTCCTTTACAGACTTTATCATTTATATATTTAGTTCAAATTATTAAACGCAGAAAAAACAAGTAAAAAATAATCAATAAATTTCTGAACAATAGCTTTAAAGATATACTTTCAAAATTGAGAGTAGAATTAAGGCGCAAAGAAGCTATGCCAAGATCCCCAATATGCTTGAGGATTAGCTATTTGATTATGA